>CAMWRK010000153.1 GCA_947176655.1 uncultured Prevotellaceae bacterium
CTGGCGCATGGAATACCGTAGGGTTCTGTTCGGCAGGCTGGTAGCCGTGTCCCTGGACGGTGTGTATGGGCAGTATGTTGGGACCGCCCCTCTGTTTGATGCTACGCAGGGTGTGCACCAGTGAAATGACATCGTGTCCGTCCTGAGGCCCGAAGTAGCGTATGTCTATGCCCTCGAACATGTTCTGCTGTTTGTGTATGAAAGATTTTATTGAGTTGTTGAGGCGCATTATGCGCTTCTTGCCCTCTGCTGTCAGCCATCCCCATGATGAAAGTTTCTGTGCCGCATTGTTGCGCAACCTGTTGTATGTGCCGCTCGTGTGCAGACGGTGCAGGTAGTTCTTCATACCTCCTACGGAGCGGTCTATGCTCATGTTGTTGTCATTAAGGATGATGAGCATGTTGTTTGGTGTGCATCCCGCGTTGTTCAGTCCCTCAAAAGCCAGTCCGCCACTCATGGCACCGTCGCCTATTACGGCTATTACGCGGCGGTCAAGCCCTTGCCTTTTTGCAGCCACGGCCATGCCGAGAGCTAAGGAGATACTTGTGGAGGCATGTCCGCAGGTGGCAGTGTCGTATTCACTTTCCTGAGGTGAAGGAAAAGGTTTCAGTCCGCCGAGATGGCGGTTTGTATGGAACTGCTCGCGGCGTCCTGTAAGTATCTTGTGTCCGTAGGCCTGATGTCCTACGTCCCATACTATGCGGTCTTCCGGAGTGTCGAAGACGTAGTGCAGAGCCACAGTGAGTTCTACCGTGCCAAGACTGCTGGAGAAATGGCCGGGGTTTTTGCTGAGTTCTTCTATAAGAAAGTTTCTGAGTTCTTGGCATACCTGCGGCAACTTGTCCAATGGCAGGCGTCTCAGGTCGGACGGAAAATCAATAGTGGAGAGCAGGTCTTGCTTATTTGTATTCACTACATTAGAATTTTATTACAAAGCAAAGTTATAAAAAAAATACTTGTATGGCGGACAAACTCGTTCTTTTTTATGTCCAGATGGCTACACAACGAAGACGAATGCCGCATTTCCCGATCAAAACATATACAAACTAATAAAATTGCATCTAAAAGCCAGTGGAAGGGGCGCGAAATGATAGTGTCTGTCCTGTTTTTGTCCTGCAAATGTATGAATCTCGCGGTTTTTGTCTACATTTGTATGCTTAAATGCCGAAAGCAACTGAGGCGGATGCTTGATAAAGGTAAAAAATATGTTCTGTTGGGTTCGTGTTTCTCCATGTATATGGGTGACAGAATGGCGGCGGAGGGTTATGATGCCTTGTGCAATCCTCTCGGCACTTTGTTCAATCCCGAAAGTATACGCAATACTGTTCTTCATGCCTTGAGCGGGGATGTCTGGACTTTGCCGATGTTCCGGGACGAGACCATGGGCGAGTGGCGGTGCTGGTGGGCAAACACGCGTTTCCGCGCACCCTCAGCAGAGGAGGCAAGGGCATGTGTACAAGATGCTTTCGTTGGACTGGGAAAGGCGTTGGCCGTAGCAGATCGCCTGTTCCTCACTCTGGGCACCAACGTATGTTACAGGTTGCGGGACGATGCTCTGTCCGCCACTGGGGGCGGGACAACCTCCGATGGCATTGTCGTGAGCAATTGCCAGAGGCAGCCCGACCGCCTGTTTGCCGAAGACACTCTGTCCGTTGATGATGTATGCAACGTCCTGTCCGAAATGACGGAACGGTTGCTTGAAGTTAATCCAGGTCTGCAAATAACATTTACTCTAAGTCCTTACAGATACAGAAAGTACGGCTGGCACCGCTCCCGGCTGAGCAAGGCCGTTCTTCTCCTTGCCATAGACCGGATGCAGGGACTGTATCCGGAAAGTGTGGACTATTTCCCTTCTTACGAGATAATGATGGACGAGCTTCGGGACTATAGTTTTTATGCCGAAGACGGTTTGCATCCGGCACCTGCCGCTGTGGATATAATTTGGAAACGATTATGCGAATAACTACTGTTGCTTCACTCGTCGGCGCGCAACTTGCCGGTGAGTCCGATATGGATATAGAATGGCTGCTGACAGACAGCCGCAGTCTTTGTTTTCCGGAAACGACATTGTTTTTTGCCATCCGCACAAGTTGCGGAGACGGACACAGGTATGTACGTGACTTGTACGAGAGCGGGGTGCGTGCTTTTGTGGTGGACAACATGCTGGACGGTATTCCGGATGCCGTGCAGCTGATAGTGCATGACACGCTTACGGCACTTCAGCGTCTTGCCGAACGTCACCGCGAATCCTATGACATTCCCGTCATAGGCATAACGGGCAGCAATGGCAAGACTGTAGTCAAGGAGTGGCTCTATCAGATGCTTTCGCCAGATATGACAGTGACGCGTTCGCCGCGCAGCTACAATTCGCAGATAGGTGTGCCCTTGAGCGTATGGAGGCTTACGGAAAACAGTGACATAGCAATCTTCGAGGCCGGCATAAGCCGCCCGGGCGAGATGGATGCCCTGCAACGCATCATACAGCCCACGATAGGTGTTTTTACAGGTCTGGGACCGGCGCATCAGGAGAATTTCACGAGCATGGAGCAGAAGCGGGGGGAGAAGATGAGACTTTTCAAGGACTGCCCCGTAGTGTTCAAGGCCGGGGAAGGGGGCGATGCCATACAAATGAACAGAGACCTCTGTGCCGAGGTATGCCGCCATCTTGGCATGGCCGAGGATGTGATACAGGAACGTCTTGCCAGACTGGAGCCTGTTGCCATGAGGCTGGAGGTGAAACAGGGCAGGCACGGATGTACGCTTGTCAACGATACGTATAACAGTGATCTGGGCAGTCTGGATATAGCGCTGGACTTCATGAATCGCCGTCCGGAGCGTCGCAACCGTCAGCGTGTCCTCATACTCAGCGATATTCTCCAGAGCGGTGTGCCGGCGCATGAACTTTATTCACATGTTGCACGGCTTGTGGAGAACCGTGGAGTGGAGCGTCTTATCGGCATAGGGGCGGAGATAAGTGCTTGTGCATCATGCTTTGACGATACACGTGCCGAGTGCAGTTTCTTTTCGGGAACAGACGATTTCATGCAAAGCACTGAGTTCACTTCCCTGCGCGACAGCATGGTGCTTGTCAAGGGTGCGCGGGTATTCCATTTCGATACTATCACCGACGCGTTGGAGCAAAAGGTGCACGAAACCATACTGGAGGTAAACCTGGGAGCTGTAATCGAGAACCTCAACTATTACCGTTCTTTCCTGAAGCCGGAAACGCGTATCATCTGCATGGTCAAGGCAGATGCTTATGGCACCGGTGCGGTAGAGGTGGCCAAGACATTGCAAAGCCAGCAGCAGGTTGGCTATCTGGCTGTGGCTGTAGCCGATGAGGGCGCATTGCTGCGCTCATGCGGCATAACTAAGAACATAATGGTGATGAATCCGGAAATGGGAGCCATAAACACTCTGTTCGAGTATAATCTGGAGCCGGAGGTGTACAGCTTCCGTATGCTCGATGCACTTGTACATGCCGCAGAACGGGAGGGCATCACCGCTATGCCGATACATATAAAGCTGGATACGGGAATGCATCGCCTGGGCTTCGACCCGATGAAGGACATGCCCGCTCTGGTGCAGCGGCTGCGCAGTCAGTCCGCTCTGATTCCGCGCTCCGTATTTTCTCATTTCGTAGGCAGCGACAGCGACATGTTCGATGACTTCTCGGCAGAACAGTACCGACGATATCTCCACGGTGCGGATGCCTTGCAGGCCGCTTTCCCCCATTACATCCTTCGCCATATCTGTAACAGTGCCGGCATAGAGCATTTCCCGGAGAGGCAGATGGACATGGTGCGTCTGGGGCTTGGCCTTTACGGGATAAATCCCAGAGACAACGCACTCCTGCACAACGTCTCCACGCTGAAGACCACCATCCTTCAGATTCATGACGTGCCGGCCTCGGAAACCGTCGGATACAGTCGTCGCGGACTGTTACACCGCGATTCGCGTATTGCAGCCATACCCATCGGCTATGCCGACGGGTGGAATCGCCTGTTCGGTTGCGGCAGTGCATACTGTCTGGTTCACGGGCAGCGTGCTCCCTACGTGGGCAACATCTGTATGGATGTCTGCATGATAGATGTCACCGACATTCCGCAGGCGCAGGAGGGGGATCAGGTCATCATGTTCGGCGAAGAACTCTCACCCAGTGTCCTGGCCGGGATAGCCGACACCATCCCTTACGAAATACTGACCTCCGTTTCCTCACGCGTCAAGCGAGTGTATTATCATGAATAGGACTGTTGCTGCATAGTATAGCAATGTCGTCCCAAATCTATTTTAGGCTCAGTAGCAAAATAGTGGGATGGCACTCGTGTTCCGTTGACAAATAGTTATATTGAAAAAATATTACACGTTAACGTTGTGGCTGACGGAATCTGGCTGATGCCAACAGTATAAAAGTCGGGAACTGTGAGGTGAGGCAGGAGGAGACATGACAAACCATGTAGAAATCCGATGCCCAAAGTGTCGTCTGCCTGTTGTTTTGTGTTGATGTATCTTGCTGTATTATAAGTTGTTGCTGTGGTGTATGGGTGGCGCGTAAAGTGGCGTAATGTTGTCCTGTGCCAGGCGTCTCGCATACCCCAGCCACAGACATCGCAGTCTTGGGGGTGAAAGACCACGATGTTTGAACCTTGACATCACGAGGACGCGTTTCGGAGACCGTGAAGACGCATGGAAGATACCGTTTTGGCCCTCTTGGGATAGACGGCTGTAAGTTGAAATATCCTGACATGGATGCTGACTTGACAGAATATACACCTATCCCCACTGGTTTGCAACTGAGCCGAGAAATGTCCGGTCGCGCAGTGGTAACGGGGCAAGATGTCATTGCTTGTAGAGCAGCACCTCCTCAATCTTGTTGGCAGTCTTCTTGATAACTTTGACATGCCATGCGCCGCAACAGATTACCTCGTTGAGTTTCGGGAAACTCTGGTACTCGTTGAGTATCCAGCCGCCTACGGTGAGGTAGTCATCGCTTTCAGGTAGATCTATGCCGAGGATGTCGTTCACCTTTTCTATCTCCATGCGGGCGGAGATATGATACTCGCCGGTTGGCAGTTGCTTGGCCGTGTATGTGGTGGTGTCGTGCTCGTCCTCTATGTCGCCGAAGATTTCCTCCACGAGATCCTCCACTGTGACTATGCCGGAAGTGCCGCCGAACTCGTCCACGACAACGGCAATGGACTTCTTTTGGCTCATAAGGGTAGAGAGCAGTTTCTGAGCCGTCATGGTTTCCGGCACGATGGGAGTTTCGCGTATGCAGCTTGTCCAGTCATCGGTGGGAGCCAGCCGGAACATTTCGCTTGAATGCAGAAAGCCGACGATATTGTCAATGTCTTCGTCGTAGATGATGAGTTTGGATATGCCGCTGTCCGTGAACTGGTTTCTTATTTCGTTAAGTGTGGCATCCAGCCCCACCGCCACAATCTCGGTGCGCGGAACAATGCAGTCCCTGACCTTGACATTGTGAAAGTCCAGCGCATTTTGGAAAATCTTCACCTCGTCCTCCAGCTTGTCTTCGTTGTCAATGCTGTCAATGTTGGTTTGTATGAGCT
>CAMWRK010000154.1 GCA_947176655.1 uncultured Prevotellaceae bacterium
CCACAGCACAAGCTGTATGCCGGGGCAAGATTCACGAAAGGCAGGTGGGGTGTCTTCACAGGGCTGCAATACATAGGTGGCCTGTACACATCGGTGACAACACCGAAGGGGACGGAGGACTTCGTGCTGTGGAATCTGCGAGGGCAGTTCCACGCCACGAAATGGCTGACGCTATGGGCGCGCGGCGAGAATCTGCTGGCGCAGAAATACGAGATAAACGCCGGATACCCCATGCCTAGAGCGACGGTGACAGCCGGAATAAACATCAACATTAATCACATATTCAAATGAAAAGAAATCTTATCATCGGAGCTATGGCTATGACACTACTCTATGGCGGAGCGGGATGTTCCGCGACACACGACAGGAAGAACGGTACAACGGACGGCAACGGCAGCTCGGAGCAGACTGCATTCCCCAAAGTATACATGTTCAAGGAGATAACCTCGGAGAATCTGGTCAAGATATACCAGGCTTTGGGACGCGAAGCAACGGGAAAGGTGGCTGTGAAGCTGTCGACCGGAGAACCGGGCGGCAACAACTATCTGCAACCTGAACTGATAAAGGAACTGGTGCAGACGGTGAACGGTACCATAGTGGAATGTAACACAGCCTACGGCGGAGGACGCGCCAACACGGAGAACCACCTGAAGGCTGCCGAGGAACATGGATTCACGGCCATAGCCGATGTGGACATCATGGATGCAGAGGGCGAGACGGAACTGCCCGTGGACAGCGGCAGGCATCTGAATAAGGACATTGTGGGGGCGCACTACCCGGACTATGACTTTACCGTAATACTATCACACTTCAAGGGGCATGCCATGGGCGGTTTCGGCGGTGCCGTAAAGAACATGTCCATAGGTATAGCCTCGTCCAACGGCAAGGCATACATACACTCTGCCGGCAAACTGACAGACCCGGAGCAGCTGTGGCAGAACCTGCCAGAGCAGGACGACTTTCTGGAGTCCATGGCCGAGGCGGCCAAGGCCGTGGCCGACCATTGCGGGGACAGGATAGTGTACATCAGCGTGGCTAACAAACTGTCCGTGGACTGCGACTGCGACTCTAATCCGGCAGACCCGCAGATGGGTGACATAGGCATACTGGCATCACTGGATCCCATAGCACTGGACAAGGCATGCACCGACCTGGTACGCGCCTCGGAAGATCCGGGCAAGGTGCATCTGATAGAGCGCATAGACTCGCGCCACGGCATGCACACTCTGGAGTACGGCGAGGCTATAGGGCTGGGCAGCCAGAAGTATGAACTGGTTGTTCTGGACTAAGCACACCACTTTATCCTCACTACATGTTTCAATGAGAATACTTATCACCATACTGGCGTTTATGTTCACAGTCCATACGATGACAGCGCAACGTGCAATAGATGTGCATTGCCACAACGTATTACCGGAGTTCAGGGCTTTGCTGGCACGGCACGGAGCGGAACTGGAGGAAACATTCCCCCTTCCCGCATGGGATACGGTCTCCCATTTGGACTTTATGAGGGATGCAGGCATAGAAAAGAGCGTCCTTTCCATGCCTGCTCCGCAACCTTATTTCGGTGACGCGAAGGAATGCCGTGAAGCCGTGCGACGGTATAACGAGGCATGCGCCAGGTTGAAAGCCGACAAGCCCGACAGATTCCTGTTCTGTGCATCACTGCCTCTGCCTGATGTGGAGGCTGCCATTGAAGAAGCCGTCTACGCGCTTGACTCGCTCGGTGCGGACGGCATCAAATTGGCGACCAACAGCAGGGGACAGTATATAGGCGACGAAATGCTCGACACACTGATGGAAGTACTGAACAGACGCAAGGCTGTCATAATACTGCATCCACACAAACCGTCTCCGATAAATGAAGCGATACTGAAAAACGCTCCGCTTGCCGTCTATGAATATCCGGCAGAGACCACACGGACTGTGCTAAACATGCTTGCACGCAACGTGCCGGCACGCTATCCGAACCTGAAGATTGTGGTGCCGCATTGTGGCTCGTTTCTGCCTCTGGCCATTCCAAGGATGAAAGCCATACTTCCGGTCATGCTGGCCAAAGGATATATGCAACCAATCGACTGGGAAAGCAACCTTGCAAATCTATATTACGATCTTGCAGGAGGTGCAACACCGGAGGTAGTGAAATCACTCTTGGACATTACCAGCCCGGAGCACCTGATGTATGGTTCGGACTATCCGTATCAGCCGGCCAGTGTACTGATAGGAAACAAGCAGCGGCTACAGTCATGGATGGAGATGGACAAGGAACTCGCACCATACGCTAATGACATTATGTACGGCAACGCCGCAGCACTGTTTGAAGGCAAGCATAACCGGCACAACGCCATGGAACCGGGTGGCGGAAAGCAACAAGGCATGTGCGCAAAGCAGACTATGCAGCCAGATGGCATTATCCGCCTCTCGAAGATTGAAGTATACCCAGAGCACATAAAGGAGTATATGGAATATGCCGTCGAGGTGGGAGCGACATCCTTGCGTACAGAGCCGGGAGTGCTGACCATGTACGCCTTGGCAGATGTGGAGAATCCCTGCCGGATTACGATTCTTGAAACATACGCCAGCCAGGAAGCGTACAGGCAGCACATAGCATCACCGCATTTCCAGAAATACAAGCTGGGGACGATGCACATGGTAAAGTCATTGGTTCTGTCCGACCAGACGGCTCTGAATTCTGACAGCAAAATAACGAACCGACTAAAATAACACAATATGAAGAACATATATTTCATATCCTTGCTACTAACCACAACCCTAAATACAATGGCACAACAGAAAATAGTCCAGACTGCAGGACGCACACAACTGGGAGAATTTGCCCCGGAGTTCGCTCATCTCAACGATGACATCCTCTTCGGAGAGGTGTGGAGCAGAAACGACCTGCTGTCACTGCGCGACCGCAGTCTGGTAACGCTGACGGCACTCATCAGCCAGGGAATAACGGACAGTTCCCTGAGCTATCATCTTCAGGAGGCAAAGAAGAACGGCATCACACGCACAGAGATTGCCGAGATAATCACACACATCGCGTTCTATGCAGGATGGCCCAAGGCATGGGCGGCCTTCAACCAAGCTAAAAATATATGGAGCGACGACGTGACCTCCGACGACGCAAAGGCAATTTTCCAGAAAAGCATGATTTTTCCGATAGGAGAGCCCAACACGGCCTACGCCAAATACTTCATCGGAAACAGTTATCTCGCCCCCATCTCCGCCGCGCAGGTCAAATTCGTCAACGTGACCTTCGAACCTCGTTGCCGCAACAACTGGCACATCCACAAAGCCACGCAGGGCGGCGGGCAGATGCTTGTCGGTGTGGCAGGACGCGGATGGTATCAGGAGGAAGGCAAAGAGGCCGTGGAGATTCTGCCAGGCACCGTAATACACATTCCCGCCAATGTCAAGCACTGGCACGGAGCTGCCGCCGACAGTTGGTTCGCACACCTCGCCTTTGAGATAGAGGGCGACAACACGGCCAACGAATGGCTCGAACCTGTGAACGACGAACAGTACGACAGGCTGCCCTGCAGGAAGTAATGCAGAAAACCCGGCACACATATAATAGCCATGAGATAGCAAGATGTGACTGCCGTATATATCTGTAGCAGGCTAAATACTGTACGTGAGCCATATCCATGATTCAATGAAAAAGAATCGGATATGGCTCACGTTTTACATTATTGATATTATAGGAACAAGTACCTCTCCATTACTTTTCTTCCGCAGGATATTTCCCGTAAGGCTCAGCCTGTTCGCAAACCATACCCTCAAACATACCGTGAAGCCTTATCTGGCATTTGGCATCCATACCGGACACATGAGACTCAACAAACCCGCACCTTGAAATATCATTAAACAATCTGATTAAGGAACGGCCTATGGCCCATGACATATTTACAGGAACGGCATTACCTATCTGCTTGTATTGTGAAGCCAATGAACCGCAGAACTGCCACTGATCCGGGAATGTCTGTATTCGCGCATATTCACGTACCGTAAGCGGTCTGGTCTCGAAAGGATGACAGCGTTCCGTCTGCTTCTGAGCTGGTGCACACGTCAAAGTGAGGCTCGGTTCATCCATAGCCAGACGACGTGCCATGCCAGTTTTCCCTCCTCCAAGATTGTAGCTGCCCTTCATATAATCGCGTGCCACTTCCTCCGGCAAATTACGCCAATCGCCCCCTTCCGGGACAAGTTCCATTACCTTTCTCTTGCATTCCGGATAGGCTTGCCCCGGAGACTGCGGAACATCACAAGGAAACAGACTGCCTGCATAGAATGCATCCCGAAGCGTTCTGACCTCAGTGCATACATCCGGCCATTCGTATTTTACGAACGGAGCAATATCATTGCGGATGGCTATCAATATCAGACGTTCGCGTTTTTGGGGGACATCATATTGAATTGCCCGAAGGACGCGAGGTTCAACCAGTGTATACCCCAATTCTGATATAACTTCCTTAATCGTCTGT
The DNA here is from genome assembly GCA_947176655.1 of uncultured Prevotellaceae bacterium. Taxonomy (GTDB): domain Bacteria; phylum Bacteroidota; class Bacteroidia; order Bacteroidales; family Bacteroidaceae; genus Physcousia. The sequence goes on from CAMWRK010000154.1 coordinate 4,491, forward strand.
AAGGTACGTCCGTTGTCATGTTCAAGAAGTCCACGGACATTTTCGGCGAGAAATACCTTTGGACGAACTTCTTTCACTGCCCGTGCAAGTTCAAAGAAAAGAGTGCCGCGTGTCTCTTCAAAACCCAGCCGTTTGCCTGCGAACGAGAATGCCTGACATGGAAAGCCTCCGGACAAAAGATCTATTTTATTCTTATACAAAGAGAAATCAATATCATGAATGTCACACTCTATGACATCCCATTCCGGACGGTTAAGTCTTAAGGTCTCACATGCATTATGGTCAAACTCGTTCAGGGCGACATGACAGAATCCTGCCATTTCCAAACCAAGTGCCAAACCGCCGGCACCGGCGAACAACTCTATTGACGTATATCGGCGTGAAGGCTTCGTCCTCCTTTCCGCATCCCATTTTGACATCGACATTGAGGCGATTTCAGGCACACTTGACAAATCAGACAAATAAAAGAATGCTTTGCCATTTGTGTCTCTGTATGCCCGATATTTGCCGTTCTGAACCCATGCCTCAACTGTAGCACGAGATACGCCAAGCAAATCAGAGAGATTATTCAACGATATGGTACGCGCCTGCATTTTATTTCTTCACAAGTTGTTCAAAACCATCATAAGTCGAGAATGCAAGCAGATAGAGAGATGCCAACAAATCGGAATGCTCCCCAACCAGTTCATCGTATACCGTGTTCCTGAGCGTAAACTCCTCATTGTCTCTAACAACATCCTCTATTATCTGGGGTAACGCCGAACACAATCTGTAAAAGGCCGTAGAGGAGCCAAATACAAGTTCATAGAATTTATCCATTGACATTCTGCGTATACGCCTGTGTGAGCATGACCTCTTGTCAAGCGTAATCTTCCATGTCTCGTCTTTTGATTTCTTCGAAATTACCTCAACCAGATAGCATGTTGCCTGATCATCCTCAAGCAATTTTGCCTGCATCTTCATGTAAGTCTTCTGGGACGATGCGGCATTCATGGTATTATGCTTATTCTTAAGCTCTACAAAAATGTGCTTCTCGCAATTCTCTACATCGAAACCCTCTTTGGGCACAACCCAAC
>CAMWRK010000155.1 GCA_947176655.1 uncultured Prevotellaceae bacterium
ATATGATACCCTGCCGATGGCTTGACATAGGTCTGCAGTGGAGGCTGTCCGTTCAGCTCTATGGCCAGATTCACAACGTTGCCCCCGGTAATCAGACAATACGGAGGCGTATCGGTCCATCCTCCAGCCAAGTCAATGCGGACAGGACTGCGCCCCCATACAATCTGGTCGCTGAACACATCCAGATGCGGCATTTGCCTGCGGTTAAGCACATCTTCTGTAAGTCCCTCGGCCAATAGCGAGAACGCACGTTTATAGTCTGCCGATCCGTCCTTGCCGTTCAGTTCCAGCAGGCGAGACCTGAACATGTGGTCGTTTATGCGTTTGAGCATCGGTTCGTCCCAGGACAAAGGTTCCGGAACAGGAACACCGAGTTCATGAAACTCGCGCGCCAGATTGTCAAGGTTAGTCTGGTAGAAGACGCTACACTTGTGATTGGCGGACAACGTCATAAGGTTTTCCCTACGGAAAGCCATACGCTGTTTTTGCAGACGGCGCAGATTAGCTCTGTCGCTGATGTCGTTGGCGGAAAGTCTCTCTCCGGTGCGCCATCTTTCGGCCATCTCCGGTGCATCGCCGTAAAGCATCCATGAAAGCATACGCCCCATCTCACGGACATTGTCGCAAGCGGGAAATATACGGCTGTTCTGCAAATCTTCGTTCCCCACTATTTCATCTGGGGAGATGCCGCGTTCGGAGAGCCACTCCGTGACAGGACTTCCCATGTAGAGCGTCGCAGCGTCATGCAGGTCTCCGCGCATGGCATCGTTGATACCATAAGGCCTCAGCACCCACCTGCTCTCGCCCAGAGGCACTACATCCACGCAAACACCAGGTTCCAAACGGACGTTCCAATCGTTCTCCGGCACACCGGTAATAATATTGTCATGTGTCAGTGTCCATGTGGACGCAACCCATGAATTTTCTATCCACGTGTTTTTATTGGCAGAAGTGAATGCTATGCTATGATGGCAGTTCTGGGTAAATATGCTTGGATGCGCCTTTACTCCAAGGTGCATTATGGCACGCTGGTCATACACAAGATTCTGTGTGGACATTGTGGAACTTATCATCTCCTTCGACGTGCCGTAATGATAGAACTCACCGGCCTGCAATGGCAACACAGCCACTTTGAGTCCGGCAAGCTCGGCATCGGCAACGGTCGGATTCTCACCCAACGCCTGACCGAAATCGCTGTAAAGGTCGTAATTCAGTATTTTGCCGTCCTCGCCCGTACTTTTACGCATAAGCAGGTTCACTGCCCTGTCTGAAAGCAGCCATATCCCTACATCCATGAGGAAGAAATGCGTCTGCATCAGTTCGCCCAATCTCTCTACAGAAGGTTTCTGGAGCACGAAGTCAAGCACCTCGGATGCTTCTCTCCGTAAAAAGAATACTCCATGGTTTTTAGCCAACGATGGATCAACCCACAGACCATAACACACCACATCGGCATCCGGTATCTGCTGCAATTTGCCTGCACGTATATACACGTCGCCAGACACTATCATCGTGCGCAGACCGTCCGGTGCCGCATTCATGATACGCTGATACAAGGGAAGTTGCAACTGTAATAGGTTCTGTCCTATGCGTTGTCCCCGCTCCCATCGGAAAACAGGTATCGGAGTAAGTATCTTGCCGCTCGGAGCATAGCCTGGAAGGCGTCGACTCTGACCTCCGGCATGGAGCAGGATTCTCTTCTCGTGCGAGAGCCATTCATCGAAGCTCAACTCCGGAGCCTCCTCGCGGTGACAGGACTCCATCAGCCAGTTGGTTCCGCCACCACTGCCCAGTCTCGCACCTATAGGATCGGACGTGCAAAAGTACTCTTCACGGCTGACACCGGCCACATCATGGAAGCATTCCACCAGGTTCGGCGGAAGGGAGAGCAATTTCTTCATAAACTAAACAATAAATATTTATCCTTATGTCAGAGGTCATTCGGAGAACTGCTTTATTCTCTGTTCCTCTGATAGTTTGCAGATGAGCAACGTATTATCCTTTTCGGCCACGATAAACTTGTCCAGTCCCTGGACAATCACCTTGCGTTCCTCGCTGCAATGAATAACACAATCGTGCGTGTCGTAGGTCTGTATATTGCCGCCTATGACCGCATTGCCGTTGCGGTCGCGACTCACGTTCTCGCTCAACGATCTCCACGTGCCCAAGTCGCTCCACCCGAAAGCCGCAGGCATGCAGTATATCTCGTCAGATTTCTCCAATATGGCATAGTCTACGGAGATGCTCTCGCATTTGGGGAAGTTCTCGTTTACGACCTCTTGTTCCTTGTCCGTGCCATAGACGGAAATCATGTTCTCGAATACGGCATTTATCTCTGGCGCATAAACCCTCATGGCGTTAACAATAGTGCTGACACTCCAGATGAATATGCCGGCATTCCATAGCATATTGGGTTTGCTTATGTATTTCTCGGCAGTAGCCAGATCGGGCTTCTCACGAAACACATCCACACGATACATTTCCTTATTACGAGCAGAAGGACAGGTCATGTCTGTCTGTATGTAACCATATCCTGTCTCCGGGCGTGTAGGTTTCATGCCAAGGGTAACTATGGCATCAGATTCCGCCGCAAATTCCAATGCGCTCTTTATGACGCGACGGAACTCTGTAACGTCAAGTACCAAGTGGTCAGACGGACTGACAACAACCGTGGCCTTGGAGTCTATTGTCTTTATGCGCCAAGAGGCATACGCTATACATGGAGCCGTATTGCGCCGACACGGCTCAAGCAGGATGTTGCCAGCCGGAACCTCAGGCAACTGCTCGGCCACCAGTCCACGATATATCTCACCGGTAACGACCCAGACGTTCTCCGCCGGTATCAATCCCTTGAAGCGATCCAGTGTCATCTGTATGAATGTACGTCCCGTTCCCAGGACATCCACAAACTGTTTGGGACGTTCCGGAGTGCTCATAGGCCAGAAACGGCTGCCTATTCCACCTGCCATAATCACCAAATGCGTATGTTCTCCCGTATTCATGTTATGTTACAGTTTTATCTTCTTTACCAATCCGTCCCAAGCCTTCACCTTGACGGAGAGGACTGTGTCGTGCGCCATACCGTTTCTTACCTTATCAGAATCGGGCATAAATGTCCTGACGGCATCGGCAGGTATGCGTATCTCAGTGGTGATGCTCTCGTCAGAGAAATTGGCCACGACAAGATATGTCTTTGTCTTGTCGCTGCGCAGAAATGCATATTGTCTGTCCAAGTGCCCGTTAACGTACATCAAATCCCAGAAAAGCCCACGGCTGAAGGCCGGTTCCTCCTCGGCAAGACGCAATATCTGTATGTAAAAGTCCCGGAGTTTCTTTTCGGCAGGTGTAAGCATGGCTCCATCGAACCTTCCGCCGTTGCGCCAGCGGCGAATGGTGTCCACCGTCCAGTAATCGAATATGGTGGTACGTCCGTCCTCGCCCGAGAATCCCTCGCTGTCCATGCCTCTCTCGCCCAGTTCCTGACCGAAGTAGATCATCATCGGGTTGGTGTTCATCAGCGCACTGACCACCAGCATCGGTCTGCCTTTCAGAGCATCACCGGCAAAGAAATCGCTGGCTATACGCTGTTCGTCGTGATTCTCCAAGAAGTTGAGCATGTGTTCCTGTATGTCCTCCACGCTCTGCCAGCACAATGTCAGTTCCCTGGCCGAACACCATCCGGCAGCCACGGCCTTGAGTCTGTCATACAGCCCTACCTTGTCGTAGAGGTAGTCAAAACGTCCGCGGAAGATGTAGTCGCGATACTGTTGCGGGTTGTATACCTCGGCTATGAAAATGATGTCAGGATATCGTTCCTTGACCTGCGGTATGACCCACTCCCAGAACTCAACAGGCACCATTTCGGCCATATCGCACCGGAATCCGTCCACCCCTTTGGCAGCCCAATAAAGCAATATCTGCAACATCTTGTTGTAGGTGTCGGAGCCGTAGTTCAACTTCCGTGTCTCGTACCAGTCGTTGCGTCCTGGCCATGCCGAGAATACGTCGTTGCCGGTGGCTTTGGCCGGATTCTCTTCGTAAAGTCCGGCTATGCCACATTCATTGCTACCGAGGATGTTGTCCAGATGCAACGGCTCACCCAGATAAAAGAAATTGTTGTCTGGAGAATATTCTTTAGATGTGTCGTCACCGTCACCAAGATCACGGCAGTCCTCCGGACAAGCGTCAGAATGGTACTCACGCGCCACATGATTGGGGACGAAATCCTGAATAACCTTCATGCCTGCCTGATGGGTGCGTTCTATCAACGCTTCCCATTCACGTATCCGCTCAGGCACTTTCGTTGCCAAATCTGGATCCACATCGTAGTAATCCTTTATGGCATAGGGGCTTCCGGCGCGTCCTTTCACCACTTCAGCATGGTCACGGCGTATACCATATCGGCTGTAGTCTGTCTGCGTGGCATGTTCTATGATACCTGTATACCAGACATGCGTCACACCCATAGCCTTAATCTCCGCAAGAGCTTTTGGAGTAAAAGCTGCCATAGTGCCGCAGCCGTTTCTGCTTTTGCTGCCATGAGGAACAGGATGCTCCGCATTGGCACCGAACAATCGCGTAAATACTTGATATATATTCATGGGGTCTCTTAGGACAGATCAGGCGTGCAGAACCGTCACGTCCTTGGCTATCTTGGTTATCATGCCGGTCAGAGCCTGGCCTGGGCCGCATTCCGTGAACTCCGTAGCACCGGCCTCCACCATAGCCTCCACCTCTTGTGTCCAGCGCACGCTTGCTGTCAGTTGCGCAATAAGGTTACGTTTTATTTCCTCTGGTTCGGTGTGTGCCTTGCCGTCAACATTCTGATATACCGGGCATGACGGAGTGTGGAACTCCGTAGCCTCGATGGCAGCCTCCAGCTCATCCTTGGCCGGCTGCATCAGGGGGCTGTGAAAAGCGCCGCCTACTGGCAATACCACGGCGCGGCGCGCACCGGCCTCAAGCAACTTGGCGCAGGCAGCCTCCACTGCCTCCTTGTTGCCGCTTATGACCAACTGTCCCGGGCAATTATAGTTGGCGGCAACTACGATGCCGCAGTTGCCCTCTGCTGTCACATCGGCACATATCTTTTCTATAGCCTCGTCAGTCAGACGCAACACGGCTGCCATGCCACCTGGCGCAGCCTCGCAAGCCTTCTGCATCGCAAGGGCACGTGCATAAACAAGTCTCAGACCGTCTTCAAAATTCAAGGCTCCGGCTGCGACCAAGGCACTGAACTCGCCCAAAGAATGTCCGCCCACCATGTCGGGACAGAATGCCTCACCAAGGCACTTAGCCATAACGACACTGTGAAGGAATACTGCCGGTTGAGTCACCTTGGTCTGCTTCAAAGCCTCGGCATCGCCCTCGAACATAATATCTGTCAGACGGAAACCAAGAATCTCGTTGGCCTTTTCCATCATTTCCTTTGCCACCTCGTTACTCTCATAC
>CAMWRK010000156.1 GCA_947176655.1 uncultured Prevotellaceae bacterium
GTGTTGCAGTCGGGATACTGGTAATGATTGTCAGCCTCTGTATAACAATAGGTTTCCAGCACGAAATAAAGAACAAGGCTGCTTCATTGGCCGGACATATCCAGGTTGTCAACTCCAACAGCCTTTATGACAATAGGTCGCTCCCCATACAGATTGGCGATACGCTTAGAGATGAACTGGCCTCGCTTCCGTGTGTGAGCCATGTGCAGCGTTTCGCTTTGTGTCCGGCGATGCTGAAGACAAACGATGCATTCCGTGGCATCATGTTGCGTGGCGTCGGGACAGATTTCGATTCGTATTTTCTGTCCTCGCATCTGGTCTCCGGTACTGTGCCTTCGTTTGGCACTGGTGTTGCGCCTTCTGACAGTATTCTGCTGTCAGCGCGTCTTGCTTCCGCTTTGGAACTGCAAGTGGGAGACAGGGTATATGCCTATTTCTTCGATAACAATTTGCGTGTACGCCGTTTCTTCGTGTCAGGAATATTTCAGACACACATGGCCGATTTCGATATCAGACTGTGTTACGCCGACATACGTGTCGTACAGCGTCTGTCACGCTGGGAATCGGATCAATATAGTGGTGCAGAGATTGTGCTGCATGATTTTAACGACATGGATACTGTTTCCGCTATATTGTCTTCAATGTTTCTTGCACGGCAAGATGCGTATGGGCAATATTACGCGACTCCTGATATAGAAGAGCGTTTCCCTCAGGTTTTCTCATGGCTATCATTGCTTGATACAAACGTCATTGCCATACTTATACTTATGATTTGTGTCGCCGGTGTGACAATGGTCAGCGGGTTGCTGATTATAATCTTGGAGCGTACACGTTTTATAGGCATTATGAAAGCGATGGGGACTACGGATACACAGTTGCGTCACCTTTTTCTCTATCTTGCATCTATGATTGTGCTTCGGGGGATGTTTTGGGGAAATGTCACGGCTTTTGTTTTTCTTGTCTTGCAAAAGGCGACAGGCATAGTGGCTCTTGATCCTGTCAGTTATTATATTGATCATGTACCTGTGTATTTTCCGTGGGACGGTATTGTTGCTGTCAATATTGTCACTCTTGCTGTCTGCGTGCTTGTGCTCATAGTTCCGACGTATATTGTCAGCCGCATACATCCGGCACGCAGCATCAGATTCGAGTGATGTTCATATATCTATGAAATGATGAAGTATTTTGAGGTAAACTTCCGCATAGCGCCAATAGATGATATTGCAACGGACATCCTTGCCGCTCTTCTTGCAGACGAAGGTTTCGAGGCTTTTGAACCACACGAAGATGGGCTGGTGGGATGGATTCAACAGTCACAGTATACGGATGAAGGAGTGAAGCGTGCGATAGATGCTTTCCTTTTGCCGGATACAACAATAACATACTCTCTTGACGAGGCTCCAGACGAGAACTGGAACCGACAATGGGAGCAGGAGGGATTCATACCTATTATTATATATAAGGAAGGAGAACCGGAGCACCAGCCCCTTATCGTTATTCACGACACCGTGCACATCGATGTGCCCGAGGCAGTGTACGACATCCGCATTAATCCGTGTCAGGCTTTCGGTACAGGCTCACACGAAACTACGCGTATGATACTGCGCCGGCTTCTGACCATGCATCTTCGTGGCCGTCATGTAATAGATGCCGGTACAGGTACCGGCATTCTGTCCATATTGTGCAACATGCTCGGCGCAGCAGAGGTTCTTGCCTACGATATTGATGAATGGAGCGTCCGAAATGCACAGGACAATCTTCGGCTGAATGGCATTGGACATGGTGTCAGCATTGTTCTTGGAGACAGCACGGTGCTTTTCGGACGAAAGCGGAGCGATTTGATAATTGCCAATATAAACCGCAACATTCTGCTTTCAGATATGCAGGTGTTTGCATCCTGTCTGGAACCGGGTGGGGAACTTTTGCTTAGCGGATTTTATACGAATGACGTTCCAGTGCTTCTTGACGAGGCCAAGCGTTATGGTTTTGTACTTACGCATCAGGCAGAAGACAGAGATTGGGCTTTACTTGTGCTAAAAAAGGAAAAATCCTCTTAAGCATAGGGGAAAGCCGTTTCTGCTTATAATATAAATTGTTATCTTTGTAAGGTGAAAACATTAACTGACTAATATATTTAATGCAATGAGACACCTGACCATCTTCTTTAGCACGTTGTTGCTTGCCACATCCTCTGTAGTTATGGCTCAGGAGGATGACATGTATTTCAGCCCTAAGAAATCAAAAACGACAAAGGCGGTGAAGCAAGAACCGCGTGTTCGTAAAATAGAAGTCATTTATGATGACCCCGAACCTTCTGCAGTATCTGCTGACCGTGTTACCGTGGCACAGCCGCTTCCGGAAACACGCGATGTAGATGAATACAACAGACGTGGACGTACTTTGGTATCCACTGCAGATACGTCTGCAAACTCCGCATCCAAGGCAGACACACGTAGTGCCGCTACATACGAACTTTCCTCCAACAGTCTCTATGACCTCGGGTATGAGGAAGGCTACAGCCAAGGTTTTGCCGATGGCGAAGACGCAGACTTCTATTATGGCATGCGCTTGGCTCGTTTCCACGGCAGCCGCTTCTATGCTCCATGGTACTGGAATAACATAGCATACGTCTATGATCCTTGGCATTGGGCCCCCTGGCATTGGGATTCTTGGTATCGACCGTACTATTATGGAGGCTGGTATTCTGTGGGATGGGGTATAGGTCACAACTGGGGGGGAGGTTATTGGGATCCGTTCTGGCCGGGATACTATCCGCACCACAGCCATTACCCTCACTGGGGACATGCCGTAAAGCCATGGAACGGTTCTCGTGTGTCTACCGTTCGCAATCGCGACTACGGACGCGCACGTATCATTGACCGCAGCACACGGGTAGGGGATTCCCGCCGTCCCACGGATCGCTCCTATCGCAGTGCCAATGATAATCGCATTACCAACAGAAGCTATGACCGCACATCACGTTTCAACGAACGTTCTGCCAGTCGTACCAGTCGTGTGACTGATCGTTCTGGAAACCGCATTATCGACCGCTCCTCCAACCGTGGCAGCGGGACGACGGTCAACCGTACGGCCACTCGTTCATCGAGAACAGTTTCAGATAATGCATCCAACCGCTCTTCGGAGCGTTCCACACCCCGTTCTTCTTCTCATAGCGGAGGTCCTTCTTACTCTTCGCCTTCACGTGGCGGCGGATTCGGCTCCAATACAGGCGGTGGCGGGCGTGTTATCGGAGGTTCGCGTGGCGGCGGACGTGGGAGATGAGTTATTTATGAACATAACAGTATTATTATCCAACTTTTGAAATTATGAAGAAGATAATCCTTTCTGCTTTGTCAGCTTTCTCCATTGTTGCGATGGCTCAGGATCCTTATCTGAACAATACAACAGTGAACACTTCGGACATCTTCGGCACATCCCGTTTTGTAGGTATGGGGGGGGCTATGGGAGCGTTGGGCGCGGATATATCGGCCATCAGCAGTAACCCTGCCGGTATCGCGATGATTTCCAAGAACGATATTTCACTGACAGCAGGTGCATCGTGGCTGGGGAATAACAGCGCACGTAATATGGCCGATGGCACGCATGCCATGTTTGACCAGATAGGTGCTGTGGTTTCATTCCGAAACTCAGGACGTATCCGTAATGTCAATCTGGCTGTCAACTATCAGAAGAAGGCAAACTATAACATGTCTTTCTTCGGTGAGACAGCTACGGCAGCTTCGTGGGCAGACCAGTTGTGGGGACTTGCCGATGAGGCCTACGACAACAGGGGCAGTCTGTATGGACGTCCGGATACATACTTCCAGACTTTATATGGCTTGGCGGAGACCTCCGGTCTATTCAATAATTCGATAGTCAAGTCACCGACCGATCCGAATAGTACCTTGTCTGTCTCACGAGGTTCTCTCAATGCTGTTGACGTCAATCTCAGTATGAATGTGGACAACCGTTATTTTTTTGGTCTCACACTCGGTGTGGACAACGTTGATTACCGACGCGGCACTGATTACTGGGAACAGCGTACAGACCGGGCTGGCAATATACAGGATTTCGGCTATATTAATGAGCAGATTATTACAGGTCAAGGCGTCAATGTCAAGTTCGGTGCCATTGTACGTCCTTTTGAGGAAGGAACTTTACGTGTGGGCTTCACTGTTGAGACACCCACATGGTACAAGCTGAGTTATGTTGACGATCAGAGCCTCTCCACCAAATACTATTGGGACAGTAAGGCTGGTGTCGCAGTTTATGACCATGCGCCAGGAAAATACTATGACCACTATGTATACGGCCTCTCTGATTCGTACATCAATTACCTGGAATACCGTATTACCTCTCCGTGGAAAGTGCGTGCGCAGATGGGTAGCACTGTGTCGACATGCTTTGCTTGGGGCGTGGAATACGAGTATGCCAACTATGGCGGTACTTCCATGAGGTATCCTGATGCATATGGCTCCTCTGTCATAGACAATGACTTCAAGGATATGACCGTCAGGATGCTTAAGCCTCAGCACTCTGTCAGAGCCGGTATAGAGGTAAAGCCTGTCAGCTCAGTATCATTGCGTGCGGGGTATAATTATATCACTTCCACCACCACACCAAAGTCATTCTGGGATCCGTTCTTTTCCAATAATGCATTGTCCTATCCAACAGGACTGGACTACATGAATCTTTCCGATGTCCAGCTGTTCACATGCGGTGTAGGCTATCGGCACAAGTTGTTCTATGCAGACTTGGCCTACAAGTATCGTCATCAGACCGGTATGTATTATGCCTTTGATTCCTTCTACAGCAATGTGGATATGGCTGCCATTCCCGTTGACCTCAGCCGTCACTCCATTACAGCCACACTTGGCATCAGATTCTGAGATTCATTGCAAGTACAAACGACAAAACGGCTGATAGTCATTTATGGGCTCTCAGTCGTTTTATCGTATAGTCATGAATGTTAAGACAAAGTAAATTGTTCTTGTGGTTAGGCTGTGTATAAGCTCAGATTGTAGTGGTTCCTGGGTGCTAATTAACCATTCATCATAGGGTGGTATTTTCTGCACTTTATGCATTTTACTTTCCTCGGAGTTTCTTTTGCTCGGCTTCAAAGGCTTCAATGAAGTGGATTTCGACCGGGGAGAGTTGATATTGGGTACGTTCGCGGAATTTCTCATACTCAGTGTCGGCTTTCTGCTTCGCCACTTCTGCGGATATGCTTCCGGCATGTGTGAGCAACTCTTTTCCTGACAGCGAAAGAAAGTCATCGAGTTTCTTAATCCAGTCTTTCATATACATAGGCACATGGCTCTTTGCCTGAAGTTCGGCAAAGTCGAGATAGAGGTTGACAATACGGTTGAGCATATCAACTTCGTCCTCCGAAAGATAGTTCTTCGCAATCTCAGCCTCTTGTTTGGTCGGTAATGCAC
>CAMWRK010000157.1 GCA_947176655.1 uncultured Prevotellaceae bacterium
CTCATCTGTTGTTCCGATTTCCGATTCCTTGGCATAGTCTGCGAACAGGTCCAGCTGCACAGCCTTTTCAGAGCTATGATGTCCGCAGTCTGGGTCGTGGACTACGTTGGCTGCCGTCAGGTTGATACGGCGGATGAGCAGGTCTGCGTTGACAATGCGTCGGAACAACAACATGGCAGCATCGGTGATGTGCCTGGCAGAACAGGTGCTTTTCCCGAGATTATGGCTTCCGTGTGCATGAACCGGCACACGGCGACCGTAGCGGTCAGTTGTCACGGGACCATCGTAGCTGGCGAGGATTTCAGGTCTTGTCAAACATTCAGTATCATAACCGATGGTAAGGATAATCTGATTGGTATACAGTCCTTTTGATAGCAGATCGAGTGCCATGGCCTCGGCCATTTCGCGTACCACCACACGAGCCATGTCGGCAGGGTAGGGGCGGTTGAGCACCTGTCCGCTGGACAGGGAAGAGGATTTCGGACGGTATGCCTTGATGTCGCTGATGCGGCACGGCTCCCATCCCCAGGCATGGTCTATGAGCAGTTCGGCGTTGATACCGAAGAGTTTGTACAGCAGAGCTTCGCCGGAGAGGGACATGCGCGCCAGTTGTCCCATGGTATGTATGCCGTAGCGTGCCAGTTTCTCCGCCGTCTTGCGCCCGACTCGCCAGAAGTCCGTCAGCGGATAGTGGTTCCACAGTTGCCGGCGGTATCCGGCCTCGGTCAGTTCGGCTATGCGCACTCCGTCGCTGTCAGCCGGTATGTGCTTGGCCACGATGTCCATGGCCACCTTGGCAAGATATAAGTTTTCGCCTATTCCTGCCGTTGCCGTTATGCCGGTGGTTTCCAGGACATCACGTATTATTCGTCTGGCGAGTTCGTGAGCCGTCGTCCTGTAAAGCCACATGTAGTCCGTAATGTCCATGAAGACCTCGTCCACGGAGTATCGGTGTATGTCTTCTGGCGCGACGTATTTCATGTACACCTCCGTCACTCTTCGGCTGTATTCCAGATACAGTCCCATGCGTGGCGGAGTGACGATGTAGTCCAGATGCCGTGCCTTCTGTCTCACCTCCCACAGCCTGGCACGCCCAGGTATACCCAATGCCTTCAGAGCCGGGGTCACGGCCAGGCAGATGGTCTTGTCGGTACGTCTCTCGTCGGCCACCACAAGGCGTGCGGTGAGCGGATCAAGATTGCGTTCCACACATTCAACCGAGGCATAGAACGATTTCAGGTCGATGGCTATATATGTGCGCAGTGTTTCCGGCATGTGGTGATTGTCTTTTACATTTAGTGTAGTGCCTTGGCAGAGTGTAACAGCCGTTCCGCCTCTCCCAACAGCAGCATTGGCATACTCAGACCTATGATAGCCAGCCATTCCGTGGCGGACAGCGGCACGGCGTGGAACATGGTTCCGCCGAAGTTGGTTATTAGGAACTGGCCTATGATGATGGCGAGTATCACTCCGAGGAAGCCTTTACACTGCCATATACCGGCGAAAGCGGAACGGTTTGTCATGAAGGCCTTGGTGTTGAACATGTTCCATACCTGCATCATGACGAAGAAGGTGAAGAAACGGCTGAGGTCGCGGTCGGATATGTCATCGCGTTGCTGCATGTACAGCAGCGAGGCCAGAAGGATGATGGTGAACATCATGCCTATGCCGAGTATCCTGCGTGCCATCTGACGGCTGATGATAAAGTCCCCGTTAGGGCCGCTGCGTCGCGGATGCTCCAGCATTACGCTTCGGCTGGGCGGCAGAGAGGCCAGTGCGCCGGCGGCAAAGGTGTCCATTATCAGGTTGACCCAAAGCATCTGGGCTATGGTCAGGGGAGAACCCATTCCCATGAGTGCGCTGATGAACACCACAGCACTTGCAGCGACATTTATTGTCAGCTGGAAGAGCAGGAAACGCTGTATATTCCTGTACAGGGAGCGTCCCCACATTACCGCCTGGACTATGCCCGAGAAAGAGTTGTTGAGAATGGTTATGTCGCTTGCTTCCTTGGCGACGGAAGTGCCGTCGCCCATGGAAAGCCCTACGTGTGCGGCTTTCAGTGCCGGGGCATCGTTGGTACCGTCGCCAGTCACGGCCACTACGGCATCCTGTGACTGCAACAGCTGTACCAGGCGTTGCTTGTCAGCTGGACGTGCGCGGCACATTATTTTCAGATGCTGTGCGTATTGTGTAGCCGCCTCGTCGTCGAGGGCGGCAAAGTCCGTACCAGTTATGATGTTGCTGTCGGAGTTCTCGTCAGTCCATATACCTATCTGTCTGGCCACCTCTCGCGCAGTGGCCGGAGTGTCGCCTGTGACAATCTTTATGTCTATGCCGGCTCTCCTGCATTCCTGCACGGCACGGGGAACATCCTCACGGACAGGGTCGGAAATGGCGGCGATGCCGAGGAACGTCAGTTCCCCGGTGGCAAGTCTGCCGTCACTGTATGGGGCGTCATTGTCTCCGTCTGTCAGTTTTTTGTATGCAAACCCAAGAGTGCGCATACCGCGGTTCTGGTATGCAAACAGTTGCGATTCCAGACTTTCGCGCACCTCGTGGAGCGGACGTGTGCCGTCTTCTGTACAGATGTCTCCGCACATGTCCATGACGATCTCCGGCGCACCTTTCACATAAAGCACCTTTGTTCCTGTCGCCTGCGAACGGACTACCGTGGCCATGTATTTGCGTTCCGTGGAGAATGTCAGCTGGCTTACCGTTGAAGTGCAGGAACGTATCCGGCTGTAGTCCATCCCCTTGTCGTCAAGCCACAGCAGCATGGCCGCTTCTGTGGGGTTGCCGAGGGTTTTCATCTTGCCCTCCTCCCGGGTCAGGTTTGCTGTGGAGTTTACGGCAATGCCTTCGTATATCAGTGTCTCCGTCGTACAGTCGGCCTTGCTGCCGTTCTCCGGCAACGGGAAGGACGTACTGTGCACACGCATGCGGTTCTGTGTCAGTGTCCCTGTCTTGTCGGTGCAGATTACTGTGGCTGCCCCCATTGTCTCGCAGGCGTGCATCTTGCGTACGAGGTTGTCTGCCCTCAGCATGCGGTTCATGCTGAGAGCCAGGCTTAGGGTGACGCTCATGGGCAGCCCCTCAGGCACGGAAACCACAACCATGGTGACTGCTATCATGAAGTTGTTCAGTATCTGCTCGGCAAGGTGGAGAGTACCGCCGTGCCCGCCGTTGTCCTGCAACATCTTTATTGTCAGTGCCAGAAAAGTGAGGAAGGCGACGGCATATCCTGCCCGGCTTATGACTATGGCCAGACGCTTCAGCTGTATCTGCAACGGTGTGTCCAGACTGTTGTCCATCTGTGCACCACGGTTCACCTTGCCGTATTCCGTGGCATCGCCCACGGCTTCCACCAGCATTACGCCGTGTCCGTCCATTACTGTTGTGCCCCGCATCACGTGGTTTGACGGATATGTGGCGTCCGGATCGAAATCTTTTTCCGAAGTGGTCTTGCAGACAATGGGTTCGCCCGTCAGCGTGGATTCGTTCACCTGCATGGAGACGGCCTCTGAGAGTATTCCGTCGGCAGGTATTTCGTCGCCGGTTCCCAGTATGACGATGTCGCCTACAACGATGTCGGCTCTTGCAGTCTCCGTTATACGTCCGTCGCGTATCACGGTCACATGGACATTGTCGTTAGCCTGATTGAGGACATCGAAAGCGTTTGCCGCCCTGACCTCGAAGATGAAACCAATGGAACTTGCCAGTATGATGGCGAAAAGAATGCCGAGGGATTCGATAAAGGCATGCCATCCGGCCTGATCCGGCCCCCAGCAGTGCACGGCGGCTATGATTAAGGCCAGAACCCATGCGAACAGCAGGATGCGTATTATCGGGTCTTCGAACTTCTCGAGGAAGCGTACCCACAGTGGCGTTTTCTCGGGTGGGGTAAGTACATTGCTGCCGTGCAGCCGTCTGCTTTCTGCCACATCCTGCTTGCTGAGGCCGTGGCGTATGTCGTTGTGTGTCATAAGAAATTACCTATGCAAAAATATGCAAAATCCATTATATGGCCTAACAATGGTCTTGTCTTTTTCCAGTATGGATAGGCTTTTTTCCTGTGCCGCCTGCTTTGTGTGCCAAACGGCAGTCCGCAACAGCAGGCAGGAGAATATGGGGCCTGTCTCCTGCCGTGCCGTGGCGGGCTTTTATATTGTCCGTGTGTTTGTCTTAGAAGTTGAACCTGTAGCTTCCTCCGGCCTTGAACCAGAAGCCGGGCTGTGGAATGTTGCCGTAGTCGTAGTAGGTACGGTCGGTCAGGTTGTTAGCTTCCACATAAAGTCTGTATTTGTCTGCCTGCCATTGTATGCGCAGATCAAGCAGGGCATACGGCGAATAGGCAGTCAGTGTACCGGTGTCTTCCGGAGAGGAATATCTGATGTATCCGCCCATGCGATCCTGCCAGCGTAGTGCCCATGTGGCCGACATACGGTTCCAGATGCGGTGCGTCAGGCCGGCAGTGAATTTGTGCCGGAGATACTCCAGGGCATAGTTTGACTTATATATGGGCGTGTCGTCGTGACGGTTCTGGTGGATATAGGCGTACCCGAATTCCAGCCGGTCAAGGAAGAAACTGTCTCCGAAGTGTTCGCGGAAATAGAGTGCGGCGTTTGCCTCCGCACCGTAGTTGTCCAGCTTGAAATTAGCCGAATGGTATGTGTCCTCAGGGGTGAACATCACCCAGTCTATCATGTCCGTGCCCTTATGGTAGAACACATTGGCTGACGCGCCCACCATGGTGCGTCGGTACTGTGCGCCAATGCTGAACGCCTGTGTTTCCTCGGGATGCAGTCCCACGTTGCCTTCCAGCACCGGGCTTTTGTAGTACAGATCGGTAAAGGTGGGCATGCGCAAGGCCATGTTCCACGAGGCAAAAAGTTTCCATGGACGGGTGGGGCGGTAGGATATGTCTATGCCCGGGTAGAAGTGGTATTGCCCGTCGTAGGCTGTGTTTTTGTTGGCCACCACTCCTAACGAGAATGTCGCCTTTGGCAGCAGGACGTTGTGTTCCAGATAGAAGCTGACGTTTGTCCTGCTGTCCTTCCTGGTGTACATGTGTCCTGAATGTCCCGATACATCGACGTATTGCCACTCCTCCATTGGTCGCCCCAAGTTTGTGCTGAGTATGCCCTCCTCGCGCATCTCCATGCCGAAGGAGGTCTTGCCTATGACGGACGTGAAACAGGCGTTGAGGTTTAGGCCGTAGACATCTGTACGGTGGAAGTTCTCGCCTGTGCCGGTGTTGCGTATCAGTTGGTAGTGGTCCAGCAGACGGTTCCAGTATATGGTCGGCATCAGGTGCAGCCACCCCAGTTTGCTGTCGGCCTGAACTGACACGACGTAGTGTGTCGTGGCATCGTGCTGGTTGTCGTATTTTGCGGAATAGAATGTGTTGGCGCCGTAGGACTGGTG
>CAMWRK010000158.1 GCA_947176655.1 uncultured Prevotellaceae bacterium
CGTCTGCGCAGTCATACCAGTTGGCCCACACCAGCAACCCCATGCCAATCAGGTTCATTTCTATCCTGTCACTGTAAAAGAACCATCCGCTTGCGGCTCCGATAACGATACTCATTAATGTAACAGCCACGGGGTGTATGCCAAGCCATCGGAACAGACACGCCCACAAATACCCTGGGGTGCGTGTCACATACAGTTCGAACGGTCCTTCGGTATCACTGCTTTTCAGCGTGGCTTTTACGTTGTCTATAATGCTCATTGCCGCTTTCTGGTCTCCTCTTTCCTGTCGACGAACAATTTGGGTAACGGGTTCTGGCGTGCCTTGTCATATCGGCTTCTTGCTCTCAGTATGTCTTTGGCTACATATATACTCTCACGGAAAGACCCAGCCGAGAATGGGCTGGTGCATACCAGTTCGCGCCCTGTGGTATAAGCTACTCCGTTGCCCTGTGTCAGTTCCAGAAAATCCCTTAGTCCCTGCTCCCGATCGCTGACCATCACAGCATCATATATCCTGTAGTTCTCTGTGTCCAGATTTGGTACTATGCGTGGATGGTCTATGTCAAATTCCCTGACAAGCGACTGCTGCAACAACTCCATCTGTTCCTCGAAACTCTCGTCTTCTTTGGCAAAGGCCATACGCAGGTCTCCCCATACAATCATATCCAGACCGCGCAGACCTGCCGGGTTCAGTTTTCTGTCATTTTCTGCCGGCACTACCAGTATGGCATCTGTCGTCCCATCTTCCCAATCGCTCAGAGCTTGGTCTATGGCTTCTTCTCCGCACGTATCGTATATGGTCTTGGCACATATTTCGTCCAGCAGAATGTCCTCGAATGCCGATGATATTGTTTCCAGTCCCTTGGAATCATGATATGTTATGCCGATGTTCAATATGTTCATCTGTAATGTAGTAATTAAGGAATTGTATGTATATGCCATTCGGAATACCGCTGGCTTCGTTGCGGTGCGCATGCCCGACTGCTATGAGCATGCTGTCGTGTCTTCCTTCTCCTCTTCTATGCCAGGAGTTATCTCCATAAAGAACTGCTCTTCCGGCAATTTAAGTGTATATAGCGATCCTTCCAGACGTCGTATAAGTCCCCGCTTCATCTTCTCTGGGGCATATACGAAGCCTTCTATCACCACCACGCGGTTGTTTTCCGTGTCTACCCTGTGGTGACTGACATACGGGCCACCCATGCAGTCGTTTTCCATGTACCACAGACCGCGCATTTCCATAGCGTATTTGCCATGTACGGCTATCGGCTTTACCACGGTGCAGAGTGTATCCGTCTTCATGTACATGCCTGGTTTTTCGCCTGGCAGGTTGGCTTTCATCGCAGAGTCGCGCTTGGCTGTCAGGTACTGCTTGTTGAAGACGTGCGGCCCCTCATACGGAAAAGAGTACATTACGATGCTCAGCAATCCGGTAGGGGTGTTGTTGGATGTCCAGAGGAAATCCGTATTTTTCTTATATGAATGCAGTTCTGTCGGTGCGTTCACCTCGCAGTCGAAAATCTCCTTTGCCAGTTGTCCGGTAACTTTTGAGTGGCTTTTCTTCAGTTCGTTCACCAGACGGTTCATCTCCATTTTGGTCAGAAAGTCCACTATATCCTGTTGATTCTTTATGCAGAATTGCCTGAACTCTTCCTTTGACGGAGAGTTGATGTTCAGCACAATCTGATCCATGGCATACTTGTTGCGTGTGAACTTCATCCTGGTCTGCGTGAACTGTGTCGAGTCTATGTTCACGATGATGATGTTCCTGAAGATGTTCAGCACGCGGTCGAAGTCTTTCTTCTCAGTCTGTGATATGCGGAACGAACGTTCGCTTTGCGGCAGCATCGGTACATCGGTGTCCAGCACGTCAAAGAGTGCCCTGCCGTGCGGAGCGTTCCATTCCACCGAATCCATGACCACCAGCACCTCATACGGTCGCCCGCTTGCCATTGGGAAGAACCGTGACTTGTCGCAGCCGGAGACTATGATGCCGGCCAGGAGCAATAATATGTATGTCAGATGTTTCATAGCTGTATTGAGGTTGTGGATGTTGTTAGTGTGTTTCTGTTTTCATGCCATTTTGTTTCCGGTATTCAGCATGCCGCATGCCGCCCAGATGTCCTGCCCGCGTGAAGCGCGTATGGTTGTTGTCACCCCGTGCTCCGTCAGATAGTCGCGCATCCGCGTCATGGTGGCATCCAAAGCTCCACGGAAATGGCTGTCTGGTATTTCGTGGAAACGAATCAGATTTATCCGGCATTCCATGGAACCGAGCAGCCTGACAAGTTCTCTGGCATGGGCTGGGGTGTCGTTAAGACCGCCGAAGACTATGTATTCGAACGAAACGCGTCTCTGATGACTCCAGTCCCGCTGTGCCAGCATGGGTATGAATTCCGTCAGCGAAAATGCGTTCTCTGCGGGCATCATCTCCAGACGTTCTCCGGCGAACGGGTTGTGCAGTGATACGGCCAGATGGCATGGACTTTCATCCAAAAAACGCGCGAGTCCTCGTCTTACGCCTACCGTACTGACGGTTATGCGTTTAGGACTCCACGCCCATCCATCCTTATGCATGAGTAGTTCGGTAGCTTTCAGCACGGCATCTATGTTGTCCAGCGGCTCACCCTGTCCCATGAACACTATGTTCGTTAACATATCCCTTTCCGGCAGGGCATATATCTGGTTCAGTATGTCCGTGGCGGTCAGATTGCCTTGGAAACCCTGGCGTCCGGTCATGCAGAACTTGCATCCCATGCGACAGCCCACTTGGGTGCTCACACACAGGGTGCCACGTTCCTTCTCTGGGATGAAGACACTTTCTACGGTGTGTCCGGACAGTGTGGGGAACAGGTATTTCACGGTTCCGTCCACGCTCCTGCGTGTCTCCGCAGGTGGCATCAGACCTACAGAATAACGTTCAGCCAACAGGGTACGTGCTTTCTGCGATATATCTGTCATGTTCTGCACTTCTGCGGCATGTTTCTGGTATATCCAACGAAACATCTGACCTGCAGCAAAGGCTGGAAGGCTGACCGAGGCCGATACTTCACGCAATTCCTGCATGCTCATTCCAAGCATAGAAGTCCGTTTGTCCTTATTCATATCTGCTTGCAAAGTTAATCCTTTTTCCAATAATATCAAAATAATCCTTGGTACTTGACGATTATTTCACTAACTTTGCATGCACGAGAATGCCATATCCAAACAGTATTCTGTAATATTCGAAAGTAATACATTAATTATTAACCTAAACAAACGTATAAAGATTATGAAAATGAAGAATCTTCTTCTTGTTGCCTTGGCCGCCGTATCTATGGCCGCCGGTGCACAGTCTCTTTCTCCCGGCACCAAGTGGCACTGGGACAAGGGCACAATCGTTGTTGAAACACCCGCACGTCCTGCCGGTCAGGAACATGTACTGGGATTGGCGGCTCCCAAGTTGCAGACTGTGCGTGTGGGCTTTGTCGGTCTGGGCATGCGTGGCCCTTGGGCTGTAATGCGTTTCTGTAATATTCCTGGTGTTGAGATTGTCGCATTGTGCGACTATGAGGCCGAACGCGCCGAGAAGTGTCAGGAGTTTCTCCGCAAGGCTGGTCTGAAGCCCGCCGCCATTTATTCTGGCGAGAAGGGTTACGAAGAGCTTTGCAAGCGCAATGATATTGACTTGGTATACATCGCCACGGACTGGAACCATCACTATCCCGTTGCCAAGTTCGCTATGGAGAACGGCAAACATGCTGCCATCGAGGTTCCCAGTGCAATGAATCTGGATCAGTGCTGGAGCCTGATAGACCTTTCTGAGAAAACCCGTCAGCACTGTTTCATTTTGGAGAACTGTTGCTACGACTATTACGAGATGAACGCATTGGCAATGGCTCAGGCCGGTGTATTCGGCGAAATCATCCGTGCCGAGGGTGCATATATCCACGGTCTGGAACCTTTCTGGAACGCTTATTGGAAGGATCCCAACGACAACGATACCGGCAACCTGCATTGGCGTATGAAATATAATCAGGAGAACCGCGGTGACGTGTATGCCACTCATGGCCTCGGCCCCGTAGCTCAGTGCATGGACATTCACCGTGGTGACCGTTTCACCACCCTCATTGCCATGGACACAGAGAGCTTCGTTGGTAAGGACTGGGTAAAGAACAAGACCGGAAAGGAGTGCAAGGAGTTCCGCAATGGTGACCACACCACTACACTTATGCGTACAGCCAATGGTAAGGTTGTCGAGATTCAGCACAACGTCATGACCCCTCAGCCCTATAACCGTCTGTTCAAGCTCACCGGTACCAAGGGTTATGCCACCAAGTATCCCACTCCCGAGTATGCACTTTCTGGAGACGCCCTTCAGGGAACCGATGCACCTCAGATGGATAATCTCAGTGCTCACGGATTCATGAACGCAAAGCAGAAAGCAGCTCTTGAGAAGAAATACTACCACCCCATCCTCACCAAGTACGGTGAGAAGGGTCGTGAGATGGGGCATGGCGGTATGGACTTCATCATGGATTCACGTCTGGTGTACTGCCTGCAGAACGGTTTGCCTCTTGACATGGACGTATACGACATGGCTGAATGGTGCTGTCTGGCCGAACTGGGAACATTGTCTATGGACAACAACTGCGCTGCTGTTACATTCCCAGACTTTACCCGTGGCTACTGGAACAAGGTGAAGGGCTATAAGCACGCCTATGCCTCTGCCGAGGAGGAGGCCAAGACAGAGGCTGCTGCCGAAGCATACACTGCTGCCCAGAAAAAGGCTACTGCTGACTTCAAGCTCTGGAGTCTGTACGATGCCATGAAGGACGCCAAGAACCCCAAGGCTGCCAAGAAGGCTTATGATAATGCAGTCCTGAAGGCAGACAAAGCTATTGCTAAAGCCATCGCCAAGAAATAACACAGCTCCAATGTCCTCCCAAACGGGAGTAACTATTATAAACAATGAAGCCGGCCAAATGCCGGCTTTCATTGTTTATATGACTGTTCCTTGGATTCTGTAACAAAAGAATGGGATGGTACTCGTGCTTTGTTGATAACATATTTCTGTTGAAAAATTAGGCCTAATGGACATTTTGAGTGATAAAACCTAATGGGTTGTTTTTTATATCTTTGCTGAGAAAAACATCTGCCACATATGGAGACTGCATGAAATCGGTGGGTACAAGAGAATGTCCTGCCAGTAAGTTTTTTTGTCAGGATATTTCAATATATTGCCGGCCATCCCCTGAGGGGCAGAAGCGGTTTCTTCCGTGCCTCTTCACGGTCTCCCAAATGCGTCCTCGTGATGTCGAGGTTTAGACACCGTGGTCTTAAGCGTTAAGACCGTCGGTCTTCGCGCTTAAGACCACGGTCTTTCG
>CAMWRK010000159.1 GCA_947176655.1 uncultured Prevotellaceae bacterium
GCCTTGGGGCCTAGGCCCTTGCCTTGTGTCAGCATCTTGGCATGGCCTCCGGAAATGACATTGCAGAGATCTTGCGGTGTCATGGCCGAAAGAATCATGCGTGCCGTGTTGGCTCCTATGCCGCTGACGGTTATAAGCAGCAGAAAGACCGCGCGTTCCACCTTGGATGAGAAGCCCCACAGTTGGTAGGCGTCCTCACGGATAGACTCGTATATCCACAGTTTCACTTCTTCCTTGCCCTGTATGGCGGCATAGGTGTTGAGTGTGATATTTACTCCGTATCCTACGCCCGTACACTCGACTGTTGCCATGGTCGGCTCCAGTTCTGCCAGTTTTCCTCTTAAATACTCTATCATAAGCTGCTGCTTGTCTGGTTTCAGAACACAAAAATAGGAAAAAACGTGAGATTAAGCAAGTAGGCGCGCATGGAAAATCAAAGTTGTTCGTCTTGTGAGTTGGAAATGTAGGTTCTGAAGAACTGTCGGAAATGGTGTATTCCAATCATCCATTTCCGACAGTTTAAATTGTTTTGGCAGGCTGTGGGTCGGAATGAGCCATGGAAAACATGCAATGCACATGGATAAAATTATGCCAAATGCTTTGCCATGAGGGATATTGGATGCCTTTTAGGTGGAAGATAAACAAAATGCTCGTTTTTCTTGTTTCTTTCACTCAAAAACATTAATTTTGCACAGAGAGACACCAATAAGTGCAAAATTGAATATGAAATTAAACATTATTGTACTTGCCAAACAAGTACCGGACACACGCAATGTGGGACCTGATGCCATGACCCCGGAAGGCACCGTCAACCGCAGTGCTCTGCCTGCCATCTTCAATCCTGAGGATTTGAATGCTCTGGAACAGGCTCTCAGACTTAAAGACCAGAATCCGGGAACAACAGTCACCATCGTAACCATGGGACCCGGACGTGCCGCAGAGGTGATACGCGAGGCCATGTACCGCGGAGCCGACGGTGGCTATCTGCTGACGGATCGTGCCTTTGCCGGTGCTGACACGCTGGCGACAAGCTATGCCTTGTCAACTGCCATCAAGCATGCCGCTCCTGATGTGGATCTTATTATCGGCGGACGTCAGGCCATTGACGGAGACACGGCACAGGTGGGTCCGCAGGTTGCGGAGAAGCTGGGACTTAACCAGATAACATATGCAGAGGAAATCCTGTCATGCGAGAACGGTATCATCCGTGTGAAACGTCACATAGACGGTGGCATAGAGACGGTGGAGAGTCCTCTGCCGTGTGTGTTGACGGTAAACGGCAGTGCGGCTCCGTGCCGTCCACGCAATGTGAAACTGGTAATGAAGTACAAGCGTGCCTTGGCTCCCATGGAACTGCCGCAGGGAAGCGGCTACGGTGACCTGCCTTACGCTTCAGAGTACGAGAAGAAGGCTTACCTGAAACTGGGACAGTTGAACTGTAACGACATCAGTGCCGACCTGAACCAGTGTGGTCTGGCCGGTTCGCCGACCAAGGTGAAGGCCGTGGAGAACATCGTTTTCAAGGCCAAGGAAAACAAGGTGTTGACGGGAAGCGATGAGGACATAAACGGTCTGGTACAGGAACTTCTTGCAAATCATACTATAGGATAAAGGGTAGAGAGCTATGAATAATGTATTCGTATATTGCGAGATAGAAGGCACGCAAGTTGCCGAAGTGAGCCAGGAGTTGCTGACCAAGGGGCGCAAACTGGCCAATACGTTGGGTGTACAGCTTGAGGCCATTGCCGCAGGAAGCGGCATAACCGGCAAGGTGGAAGAGCAGATACTGCCTTATGGCGTAGACCGTCTGCACATTTTCGATGCAGAGGGTCTGAGCCCGTATACCAGCAAACCGCACACTGCCGTGCTGGTGAACCTGTTCCGCCAGGAGCAGCCGCAGATATGTCTCATGGGTGCCGATGTGGTCGGACGCGACTTGGGTCCACGCGTGAGCAGCGCGTTGCACAGCGGTCTTACGGCTGACTGTACCTCTTTGGAGATAGGCCCTCATGACGATAAGAAGGCAGGCAAACACTATGATAATCTGCTCTATCAGATACGTCCGGCATTTGGCGGCAACATCGTGGCAACTATTGTTAATCCGGAAAACCGTCCTCAGATGGCTACCGTACGTTCCGGAGTAATGAAAGCCGAGGTATTGGATCCGGCATACAAGGGCGAAGTGATAATACAGGATGTGGCCAAGTTCGTTCCAGAGACGGAGTACGTAACGAAGGTGCTTGACCGCCATGTGGAGGCCGCCAAGAACAATCTGAAAGGCGCACCGATCATCGTGGCAGGCGGATATGGCGTAGGTTCCAAGGAGGGTTTCGACCAGTTGTATGAACTGGCACGTGTGCTGCATGCCGAGGTAGGTGCCAGCCGTGCGGCAGTGGATGCCGGATTCTGCGACCACGACCTGCAGATTGGCCAGACAGGCGTGACGGTACGCCCCAAAGTGTATATAGCATGCGGCATCAGCGGTGCCATACAGCATGTGGCTGGCATGAAGGAGAGCGGCATAATCATTAGCATCAACTCTGACGAGAACGCACCCATCAACCAGATTGCCGACTACGTTATAAACGGCACTGTGGAAGAGGTTGTGCCGAAACTGATTAAATACTACAAACAAAACAGCAAGTAATCATGGCAAACTATTATAGCGACATTAAGGAAATCAAGTTCGAACTCGAGAACAGCCCACTGATGCAGCGCATTGTGGAACTGAAGGAACTGGGTTATGCCGACAAGGATGTGTACGACTACGCTCCGCAGGACTTTGCCGACGCCATGGACTCATATGACCGTCTGCTGGACATAGTGGGAGACATTACCGGCAACGTGGTGGCTCCCAATGCGGAGGCAGTGGACGCCGAAGGTGCACACCATGAGAACGGACGTGTACGCTATGCGTCAAAGACAGTGGAGAATCTGGAGGCCATGAACCATGCAGGGCTCAATGGTATGACCATGCCGCGACGCTACGGCGGTCTGAATCTGCCTGTAACGGCATATACCGCTGCAAACGAAATGGTGGCTACGGCAGATGCCGGTTTCCAGAACATCTGGTCACTTCAGGACTGCATAGAGACACTGTATTGTTTCGGCACTGAAGAGCAGAGAAAGAAATATATTCCACGCGTATGTGCCGGAGAGACAATGTCTATGGACTTGACGGAACCTGATGCCGGCAGTGACCTGCAAAGCGTGATGCTGAAGGCTAC
Organism: uncultured Prevotellaceae bacterium; assembly: GCA_947176655.1. Lineage (GTDB taxonomy): Bacteria > Bacteroidota > Bacteroidia > Bacteroidales > Bacteroidaceae > Physcousia. The sequence continues at coordinate 3,228 of CAMWRK010000159.1, forward strand.
CTATGATGAGGAGAACGGGTGCTGGCGTCTGAACGGCTCCAAACGTTTCATTACCAATGGTGACAGCGACATACATCTGGTGCTGGCACGTAGCGAGGCCGGCACACGCGACGGGCGCGGTCTGTCCATGTTCATCTATGACAAGCGCGACGGCGGTGTGGATGTCCGCCGCATTGAGAACAAGCTTGGCATACACGGTTCGCCAACATGCGAACTTGTCTACAAGAACGCAAAATGTGAATTGTGCGGTGACCGCAAGATGGGTCTTATCAAATATGTCATGTCGCTCATGAACGGCGCACGTCTGGGCATTGCGGCACAGAGTGTGGGGCTTAGCCAGGCTGCATACAACGAAGCCGTTGCATACGCACGTGACCGCTGCCAGTTCGGCAAGGCTATCATTGAGTTCCAGGCTGTGGCAGAAATGATTGCCAACATCAAGGCACGTCTGGATGCTGGCCGTGCACTGCTCTATCAGACAGCGCGCTACGTGGACATACACAAGAATCTGGAGGACATTTCACGTGAACGCAAACTGACCCCGGAGGAGCGTCAGGAACTGAAACAGTATTCACGTCTGGCAGATGCCTTTACACCCTTGGCCAAGGGTATGAACTCGGAGTATGCCAACCAGAATGCCTATGACTGCATACAGGTGCATGGAGGTAGCGGTTTCATGCTGGAATATGCCTGCCAACGCATATATCGTGACGCACGCATCACCAGCATCTACGAAGGTACTACCCAGTTGCAGACCGTAGCAGCCATACGTTATGTCACCAACGGTATCTACGCAGGTGTCATTGCAGAGATGGAGCAACAGGCCATGCTCGCAGGACTGGAGGAGGACAGCACATTGTACCGCCTCAAGGAGATGGCAGGTAAGTTCAACGCCTGCACGGCAGCTGTCAAGGAAACCGGTGACCAAGATTTCCATGACCTGTGCGCACGCCATCTTTACGACATGGCAGGCAACATCATCATGTGTCATCTCCTGTTGCAGAACACGCAGAAGGCTCCCGAACTGTTCGGACGCAGTCTGCAAGTATACGTCAATATAGCCGAAGCCGAAGTGGAAAAACATTTCACGTGGATTCGCAAGATGACTCCAGAAAAGGTTGACTTTTATCGTCAGGCATAATACCGCCACAGACAAGTCATAAGATACTATATATGGGGCTACGCTGGCGTAGCCCCATTTTTCTGTCTGTTGACAGAGTTTTTCTGTAGTATAGAAAGATTGTCCCTGATGCCGATATTGTCTCAATTTGCATTCTCAAAGTTCGTTCTTGGCTATTTTTATGGTGACTGTCTGGAACCTTTATAGCTCGCTACTTTTCTGTAATGATATTTCCACTCCGCTGTCGGTCATTCCCAGACCACACGACCGGCATCTTCATAGTCTTCGTGGCACGTCCTCGTGATGTTCGGGTACAGACACCGTGGTCTTTCGCCCCCAAGATTGAGATGCCTTAGAGGAGGGGCTGTGAAATGCAGGACACAGGAAAGTATATCGTGCTTCTGTATGTCTGTGCTGTCTGTGTCTGTTGGTGGTAATTGATTATAATATAACAAAATACTGGAGAGGAATACAGATGGCGGAAGGTGTGTTCTGTTTTTGATTTCTACATAGTGCTCCGTATTTTCTCATATTCCGCATACAAGGAGCACCTTTTGCATTGGGCGCATTGCTCTGGATTCTTCTGTTACCACGCTCACATGTAAATATTTTTCCGTGACAACAGTCTTTAGATGCCCAAACTTTCGGCCAACTCCTGTTGTCAGTGTTCACTTGCTCCCATTGCGAAGTCGATTAGGTGTTTCTTCAACTATGGTACGGGCATCATGCGTAGCGACTTCTATTCCGGAAGCCACACGTTCAACAGTCCGGAGAGTGCTCTCTCTGGCATCCTTGGTGACTTCACGCATAATCTGAGCCATGCGCTCATCGCCGGGCTCCTTCATCAACGTGAGGCTGTTACTATCCATCTGCTCTTCTGACATATCGTGTTTCTTTGTCTCTTTTTCTTCTTCAGCCTTATTGGCATTTCCCCTCTATATAATAAGTAATGTATATATTCCCCTGTGTGTGTTGTCTCT
>CAMWRK010000160.1 GCA_947176655.1 uncultured Prevotellaceae bacterium
GTCCATGGGGGTCTTCACTTTCATTGCCGTAGCAGCGACAATAGACAAGACTCTGGACAAATACGGAAAAATAAAGGATGAGGCAAGTCCGGAACTTGCTCGTATCAGGCACGAACTGAGAGCCTCTGAGGGCAGCGTCAACCGCACACTGCACGGCATTCTCAGGACTGTGAAGGATGAGGGACTTGTGGCGCAGGATGTCACACCGACTTTCCGCCAGGGACGTCTGGTGATTCCCGTCAGTCCGACACTGAAACGACGGTTGCGCGGAATTGTCCATGACGAGAGTGCCACGGGCAAGACCGTATTCATAGAGCCGCAGGAGGTGGTTGAGGCAAACAACCGCATACGCGAACTGGAGGGCGAGGAACAGCGTGAGATCATACAGATACTCAAGCATATCACCATGCTTATCAGGCCCAACACCAAGGAACTGCTGAAAGCATTTGCTTTCCTTGCCGACCTTGAATTCGTAAAAGCCCGTGTCAGCTTCGGCAGACACATAGGCGGCATTTACCCGAATGTATTGCCTTATCCTGTTATAGACTGGACATTGGCGCAACACCCGTTGCTGAAACTGTCATTGGAGAAGCAGGGCAAGCAGATTGTCCCTTTAGAGATAAGACTTGACCGGAAGCAGCACATACTCATAATTTCCGGTCCCAATGCCGGTGGCAAAAGCGTGTGCCTCAAGACTGTCGGCCTTATCCAGTATATGTTCCAATGCGGTCTGCCTGTACCTGTGGGAGAATGCAGCAAGATGGGTGTATTCAACAAACTGGCCATAGACATAGGTGACGAGCAGAGCATCGAGGATGACCTGTCCACATATTCCAGCCATCTGCTCAACATGAAAAACATGATGAAGATGGCCGACTCCTCCACCCTATTGCTCATAGACGAGTTCGGAGGCGGCACAGAACCGACGATAGGCGGAGCAATGGCAGAGGCCATACTGATGCGGTTTACAGGAAACGGTGCTTTTGCCGTTATTACGACACACTACCAGAACCTGAAACATTTTGCTGATGCCCACGAAGGCGTTGTCAACGGAGCAATGCTGTATGACCGCCACCGCATGCAGGCACTTTTCCAGTTGCAGACTGGCAACCCTGGCAGTTCCTTTGCCATAGAAATAGCGCGCAAGATAGGTATTCCGGAGGACGTGATAGCCGATGCCACGAATATCGTCGGCAAAGACTATGTAAATGCTGACAAATATCTGCTGGACATAGTGCGTGACAAGCGTTACTGGGAAGGCAAGCGCCAGACCATACACAGCCAGGAAAAACAGATGGAGCAGACCATACAGCGATATGAGCAGGAGATAGAGGAACTGAAGCGCAAACGTAAGGAGATTATACAAGGAGCACGGCAACAAGCTGAGGAAATCATACAGAACTCCAACGCCGTGGTCGAGAATACCATCCGTGAGATACGCGAAGCACAGGCCGACAAAGAACGTACGAGAGAGATACGTAGCGAGCTTAACGAGTTCCGGGAACAATTGGATCAGGCCACACGTAGCGAGCATGACGAGATGATAGAGCGCAAAATGAGGCAGATACAAGAACGCAAGAAGCGACAGCAGGACAGGCGCAAGGAGAAAGCGGAACAGGCCGTCCAGGAGGCACAACGCCCGGCATTGGGAACACTGCTGAACGCACTTGGAGCCAGACCTCAGAACCAAGGCTCTCTGACCGTAGGAATGCCGGTAAAGATAATAGGCACCACGGCCATAGGTACTGTGGAGAAAGTAGACGGCAAACGTATTACCGTACAATTCGGAATGGTACGCAGCGTCATGGATATCAAGAAACTCACTCCTGCCAAGCCGGAGAAAAACGAAACCGCGCGTACTGTCCAGGTATCGTCATTCATAAGTCGTGACACTCAGGACAAGATACGGGAGACACACCTCAACTTCCATCCGGAAATAGATATACGCGGCATGCGTGGCGAAGAAGCTCTGGATACGATAACGCGCTACATGGACGATGCAATCCTAGTGGGAGCTTCCCGCATACGCATACTGCACGGTACTGGAAACGGCATACTGCGACAACTCATACGCCAGTACATGAACACTGTGCCACAGGTCAAATCGGCACGCGACGAGGATGTGCGCTTCGGCGGAGCAGGAATAACGGTAGTAGAGATAAAGTAACAGACAAATACTGTATATACAGGCATGGCTGGTCACGATGCGTGGCCGGCCATGTTGTTTTTCCGGAGTCAGAATGGCAGACCTACGGCAAAATGGAATGTAAAATCGCGTCCGAAGTCCGGGTATATCAACGGATAGTGACGCTTCGTATCCTGATAGGCCGGATTTATTGCCTTCATGCCGGCATCAAATCGAAGCAGGAAGTAATTCAGGTTAAGGCGTACTCCCATTCCATAGGCCAGGGCTATCTGTTCCCAGCACGTGTCCCATCTGAATTGTCCTCCCGGCTGATCCTTATAGTCGCGCAGCGTCCATATATTGCCGGCATCCACGAAGACGGCACCGTCAAACTTCCAAAACACGTGCATGCGCAACTCTACGCTCATGTCCAGTTTCACATCACCTGTCTGATTGATAAAGTCGATGTTTCCGTCATGACCGATAAACGCTCCGGGACCAAGGCCTCGTATACTCCAACCGCGCACACTGTTGGCACCGCCGCTGAAATATCGCTTCTCGTATGGCAGAATGTCTGCATTGCCATACGGATAGGCAAGACCGAAAGCAAAGTGCATGGCAACACTGGCACGATCCGAAAAACGTATGCTCTTGCTGACATCAAAGTCGAACTTGGCATACTGGGCATAGGCGATATTGAACAGCGTACGCTGTCCATCATCATTGCGTCCTGTATCAAAAAGACTGCACAGGCCGTGAATCAGATTGCCGGCTGTCTCGGCTCCTATACGCAGAGAATAGGCATCCTTGCCGTAAATGCCAAGCGGAGACAATGTACCGGCACTGGAATACTGATACATATAGCCCATACGGACTATAAACAGGTTCTTGTAGTTATATGCAATGATGGCATTGCGGCTCTCCGGATTCTTGATATATGTATCATAGAATGTGTCGCTAATCCATGGCATGAAAACATAGTTCACATCAAGCATCTCCAACCTGTGCTGTTGTCTCAGGTCGGCACTGTTCCAACGATATTTCCATGCCGAGGTAAGCACACGCCGGTGAAATTCCGGTCGGTCCTGGCTGGCATAGGTCAGAGTAAGCTCGCTACTTGCAACTGACCTGCGGCGAAAATCGCGTGAGAGAAAAGGAAATACAAAATCAGGGAACTGCAAACCTGTCTCTATTCCGTACTCAAAATAATTCTGATCCGCATATCCGGTCAATCCCCTGATGGCTTCAAAAGCTGTGCGTAACTTCAGCGAGAACGATTCGGAGCCATGAAAAACATTATGATTCTGATATGTGAAATTTACTGCGGCACCCAGATCGCCTGCCGTATTCGTACCGTCCAAAGCAAATTGTATACTGTTGATACGTGCCGGCGTGACAATTATGTCTGCATCAAGTACGGAACTATCCGCCGCATTCTGAACAAGACGTACATTAGTGGCAGCAACAGCTCCAAGACGGCTCATCCTGCGGTATGTATCCCGCACGTCGGACTCACGATACAATTGCCCTGTACGTAAGCTGCATGCGTTCTGCAAGACACCATTCCTAAGTTTCAGCGGAGACCCCGCGCTTCTGTCGTAAGAATGACGGACACTTCCTATGAGATATCTCTGGTGCGGACGCGTGGATTTATCCGTAGGCTCCATATATGACGCCACTATCATTTTCAGACGTACATGTTCGGAACAACTGAAAGTATCGGCCTCAAAACGGATAAATTCACGATTGAAAGCATAATAGCCCCTGTCAGACAGATAGGCTGTGATGCGTGAACGCTCCTGATTAAGAACATTAGCATCGAAAGGCATCCCCTTTTTCAAAAGTGACAATGCTGCAATCTTTTCTATTTCAGATGTCAAAGCTGAGTCCTGAACCTGCACTAATATAGAATCAATATAGTAGCGTTGCCCCGGGTGTATGTCGTAACTGACCCGTACCTTGTGTCTCACATACTTTTCCTGTACTGTCACTCCTGCGTGCAGATAACCCATGTTGAAAAGCACATCCTGTATACGCTGACGACTTCTTTCGGCCATCAACGTGTCGTATACCACAGGAGCTTCACCCATTTTGCGTATGAACCGATGAAAGGAGCCGTTGTTCTTCTTACCAGCCATAAGGTATATCCCCAACGGAACCTTGGCAACAGATGCCCAACGTGCATTTGGCAGCTGTCTGACATAGCCAGAAAGCATGGATACATCGATACCGGATGTATCCGACGCGACATTTACCTTGTCCAGCAGATACTCACCGTCAGCAAGATGACGCCTGCTACTGCAAGAATACAAAAGCAGCAGGAACCCCCACAAGACTCCCCACTGCCATATTGCGGAAATACACCTCCGTACAACTATCATGCCGAACACACCAAATGGACTACTCTTCGCCCTCGTCTATCGACAGTCCGGAAAATTCCTCGTTCTCTTCATCGTCCGAATTCTTGACACCCTTGGAAATACAGCTGTAATACATCTCGTCCATCTGGTCGTCATCGGGATTATTGTCTGTATCCTCCTCTTCCACCTCATCTATCTCATCAGGAAGTTCCTCTTCGTCATCAACTGCAATCTTACTACCACCTTTGCGCAGATTCCCTTCCTCATCGTACTTATCCTCGTTCATACGTATCTTGGCAAGAGGCTCTCTCTTCTTGGCGAAGATAGCTTCTATCCATGTGCCCTTGGCTATCTCCAACACCTCATAACCCTGAGCCACCTTTTTCTCAAGCGTACCACCAGCCACATGCATGCGTGTTGCCGGCAAAGTCGTGGTGCTTATGTCAAAGCCGCTAAGTATAATATCCTTCATGCTCAACGATATGCTGTCCCATCCTCCACCGAAGTTGCTATTAATGAGTTCCAGCAAAGTAGCAGCCGTTATATGCCGGACATTCTCATAACTCAAGTCGCTCAACCGTGTTATGTACTTACGTCGTATGGCCACCCATCCTTTAGCCTCGTTACAATGCTGGAAAGTGGCCCATTCTCCGTTCTCGTACTTGGCCTGCTCACGAGGATCCGCCGGATTGTAATGAACAACATCAAAATTAAGACGGATAATATTCAACAGTTTGTCCTCGTTCGTTGCGAAGCTACCTTCGCTTTTCTCATCGTTCCAGGCTCTCTTTATATCCTGCTCGGTCAACTGCCATACATTGTAGGAGATCAAAACAAA
>CAMWRK010000161.1 GCA_947176655.1 uncultured Prevotellaceae bacterium
CTGCCACGCCTGTGTAGTAGCGCAGTTTGCTCGGAGCTCCGAATGCGTTAGTCGCTCTGGAGGCCTCTTCCTCTGAGGCGAACACACCGGTGCCGCTTTCGTTGTGGCGGTTAACCTCCCAGCCGTAGAATGTGCCTGCGCTGTAGCCCACGGCTGTCAGCACGTTGCTCTTGCCATAGATACTGGATGTGTAGCCGTGGATGGTTTGAGGGGTGCCGTACTGTTTGCCGTCGGCATCACGTCTGTACAGTTCGATGGTGTTGTCCTTGGAAACGGGCAGGGCTGTCACCATGTTGTTGTAGTGGCCGACGGATGCACCGAGTTCCCATTTCCAGTTCTTGGTGTTGATGAGTGCGGCATTGAACTTGAACTCCACACCGTTGTTGGTCATCTCGCCTTCGTTGGTCCAGAAGTCGGTAATGCCGGAGTAGTAGTACTGGTCGGAGAGGTCGCGCATGGAGAGCATGTTGCTTGTCTTGTTCCAGAACAGGTCTACACGTCCGTTCAGACGGTTGTTGAAGAATGAGCCTTCCAGACCGAGGTTGAGCTTGCGCACGGTCTCCCACTGAAGCTCGCTGTTGGCTATGTTGGTCAGATACTTGCCGAACACGTTCTCGAACACCTGGTTTGTCTCCCAATAGGTGCGTGAAGCATAGTAGTCCAGGTTGTCGTTGCCACTCTTCTCTATGCCCAAGGTAAGTTTCAGATAGTTGATTTCCGGAGAGTGTGTGAACCACTTCTCGTTGGTCACTATCCAGCCCAGCTGCAGAGACGGGAAGAAGCCCCAGCTCACTCCGGCCAGGCGGAAACCGTCCTTGGTGTGCGAACCGAAACGGCTGCTGGCCTGTGCGCTTGCGCCGAACTCGGCGAAGTAGCGGTTGGCGTAGTTGTAGTCGGCCTGCAGATAGTATGTCATGTCCTTCCAGTTGTCGTTCACACCGTTGGAGTTGATGAACTGCATGGTCGGTGTGATGTTGGGCAGCTTGTCGTTCTCGTTGTTGTAGCCGTTCAGGTAGGAATAGTTGTAGCTGTATGAGTTCATGCGCCAGCCTGCGAAGGCATCGAATGTGTGGCCGCCCCACTGGTGTCCGTACTCTATGCGCAGATCGTTGTTGAAGCTTGTCTGCTTGGTGAACTGGCTCTTCAGAACCGATGTGATGTTACCCTGGTCGGTTACCAGATAGGGTGTGGCACCGGCAACAGGGAGGAAGTACTTCTCGTTGTTGCGGTTTAGAGTGAAATTGAAACGGTCCGACACAGCCCAGTCGCTGTTGATTTGGTACTTGGGAGCCACGTTGATGTTGATCTGTGTCATTTCAGCGTAGTTCTTGTTGTCGCCGTAGCCGTTTTCGAGAATCCAGTATGGGTTGCGTGCACTCTCGTTGACATCGCTGAGATACCGTGAGAATATGAACGGGTTCTTGATGTACTCGCCAAGCGAGGCCGAAGAGGCATATTTGCCGGCCCATGCCTTTGAGAGTTTCAGACTTGAACGTCCTGTGGCGGCATCGGTGTCCACATAGTAGCTGTATGGGCTGATGAAGGGTGCCTGTACCAGACCCAGCACGTTGACCGAACCGATGTTCTGCTTGTCATAGCTCTCGCTCCATCCGTTGTCCAGAATGTTGTATGACGTCTGGTTGTACGAGATGTCCAGACCGGTGGTTATCTTGGTACCGATCTTGATGTCCGTGTTGAAACGCAGGTTCAGGCGACTCATGTCGTTGTTCTTCATCGTGCTCTGCGCATCGGTGTAGCCAAGTGACAGAGCGTACATGCCCACATCGTCACCGCCTTCCACGCTGATCTTGTAGTTCTGCGATGCAGCCGTGCGGTACAGGCCTTCCTGCCAGTCGGTGTTGTTGTTGTAGATGTTGCGGTAGAAGTTGCTGGGACTCTGGTCCAGGAAGACGAAAGAGTTCAGCGTGCTCTGGTTCATATCCCTGATGGTAGATACCATGTCGCTCAGGTACGTAGTGTATTGCGGACCGTTCAGGACACTCATCTTGTTAGGCATCAGCTCCACGCCGCCGTATATGCGTGCGTTGATTCTGGTTGCCTGGCTCTTGCCGCGCTTGGTGGTTATTTTGATGACACCGTTGGCACCCTTGGCACCGTATATGGCAGTACCGTTCTTTATCAGTTCGATTTCATCTATAATCTCCGGATCCAGCCCGGCCAGAACATTGTTGTAGTAGCCTTCGTGCTGTGCCACGCGGTCGTACTGCATGTCCACGATGTTGCCGTCCAGAATGACAAGAGGCTGTGCGTCGGCATTGATGCTGTTTATGCCACGTATGGTCATGTACGCGCCCTGTCCTGGCAGGCCGTTCTTGCGGACGATGTTCATGTCGCCCGACAGTTTGAGCATCATGTTCGTCTCTATGGTCAGGCTGCTTGTCTCGTTCAGAGACGTTGAGGCTGTAGCCGTGATACCGTTGCCTTCACCGTAGAATGCTCCGAACTCGGTGCTCATCAGCTGTATATCCGTGGTCTTGCCCTTGTCGTCGATGGCCACCTGCAGGGGATTGTACTCTGGGGCATAGACATACAGTGTGTTGATAAATACAGGAATCTCCACCTCATACGTGCCGTCTTCCTCGGTCAGGACAGAATAGCGGTTCATTCCAAGAGCCTGGATGCGCACGCCGCCCATGGCGGCACCTGTGGCACTGTCTGTCACGCGACCTTTTACGGTGCGTGTTTCGTGCTTGGGCACGTTCTTCGTTATGCGGCGTCCATTGGCGTTCCCCTCGTCCTCCGATGCCTGGGCATAGGCGGAACTTACACCGAATGCCGCAAGTACCATGAAGCAGAGACCCGCGCGTTGCGCTTTGCTCATAATGTTGTTGCCTATTGTATTTTTCATTGTTATTCGCATTTTATACTATGGTTCCTCGTTTTGCTTATTCGGCAGCCTCCTTGCTCTTGAGAATGATTCTGTCGATGTTGAATTGTCGGGAATACTTGTTTTTCGTATCAGCTGAACTCAACTTGTCACACTTGACCTGGAGTACGGGATATGCATAATACAGGTTCTTGTATGCTACGGGGAACACCACGTCCTCGAGGACTGTTATCGTATCCACTTTCTCTCCGCTGTACTCGATGGGCTTGCTTTCGATCTTCTTTTGCTTGGTGTACTTCAGATCTTTGCCGCCTATCAGACTCTCGTCCCAATAATAAAGCGTGCAGACAAGACGGTTCTTATCGAAGTTGCCGTCCTCCGGTATGTCGGCCTCTTCTTCGCTGGTCTCGTACCAACGGGGAACCATTACTATCTGGACATCGTATTTTCCGCTCATGACATCGGCAGACCCTTTGTTGATGTTGTCATACAGTCTGAATGTCACTTCGGGATTGGTGGAACTGCTGCTGCCGTATACGTGGAGATACTGCTGTCTGCTGCATCGGCCGTACTGGTCTATCCATGCAGAAGCGACGCTGTTGTTGATGTCGTAGTTCTTCACTCTTGTCGCCGTAGACTGGTCATACAGCATGCTGGAGTACTCGTTGGCTTCTACCTCTATGTCGCGCATCCAGTAGTCGCGTGGGAATTTCCAGTTGTCGCTGACCAAGGCATATCCGTTGCTCATCTCCTTTCTTACGATGTCGTTTCCTTCGAAGAGAGACTTCTTCTCCCATACCAGAACTTTCTCGCCGTCCACGTCCTCGTAGATGTCGCGGATGGTGTCACCCACGGTTGTAAGCAGGTACTCGCAGTCGTTGTATCCGCCGTCCATGAATGTCTCAAGTGTCCATTCCTTGCCGTCTTTCTGCGGCTGGAGGTTGACGTTGAACACCAGGGGGCTTACGATGTCCATGTTGATGTTCGTGGCGCGCAGTGAGTCAAGTGTCTCGTAACCTTTGCCGTTGGGGAAAGCGGGGCGTGAGCCGTAGATGTCTATCACGGCGTCCTTGGTAGTGGTAAGGTTGGTCTTGTCCATGTTGGGATAGACTGTGACGTAGTTATAGAAAGGTTCGAGCTTTGCCGTAGCCTTTGCCCATGCCTCGTCGGTGGGAACTATCATCACGAAAACGGAGTCCTCGGCATTCAGACGTGCGCGGAACATTTTCTGGCTGCCCATCCACATGTCCGGAGCCTCTTTGGTGGTCGGGTCATAGGTGCTGCGGGAGAACATCAGGTTGTCATTGAAGTATACGCTGTCCACGTATGTCGGGTTGCCGTCCTCATCGGGCAGACCTTCGATACTGGCAGATTCCAGGAAGTATACGGTATCTCTCTTTACCAGATAGTCTCCGAATGTGGGCACCTCGCCACTGTACTTTATATATTCGTACAGGTTGTAGAGGAACTCGTTGCGGCTGTCGATGACATGCAGTAGACCGTTGCGTGCGCCTATGTCACTGCGCAATACATGGGTTTTCTGCAACATCTGTTCGTCGTAGTTGACAGTGGCGAACTTGTTGTTGATGAGACGGAAGGTTTCCTCTCCGGTCTTGGCCATGGTCTTGCGGTACAGGGCAATGTGGTTGCCTATGAACTGCTGCTGTAGGTTGTAGCCGTCGTTTTCGGCCATGTTCTCCAAATTCTTCCACTCCTCTGCAGTGAGAGCCTCATTCCGTGGAGCCCATACCGTTACCAGTGCGTTGGCGTTCAGAACGTCCTTGAAAGTATAATACACCGTGTCGTTCCCTTCGATTGTGAAAGCGGGATGGTGTTCGTCGCGATAGTACCTGGCCTTGGCTACGACGGAACGGAAATTGCTGAGATCCTCTTCGGCCTCCAGCAGTTCCCACAGGCTGTTGCTTGCCGTGTGCTGGTCCTCCGTCCGGTAGTGCTCGTTCCACGTGTCGGTGCACGAGGGGACTGCCATTAAGGCAGTTCCCGTCATGAGTGCTCCGAGATATTTTTTTATGACTGTTTTCATATATATGTAATATGATACTTTATTGAATTATACGCTGTATTCGCTTTTCCGGTGTTCCGGCAAACCTCTTTTACCAGATGTCCTCCGGTGTCATGGGGTTGTCGTACACTTCCTTGGGACAGAACTCGATGTAGTCCATGAAGAACTCTGTGGTGTTGTCCTCAAGCACGCTCTTGAACTGTATGTAGTAAGTCTGGTCGGCCTTCATCTCGTCGCGGACGATGATGCGGCGCAGGTTGTCCTCGCGCTGGCGTATGGTGAAGTTCGCACCGTAGTAGTAGTAGCTGTTGGGTGCCTTCATGTATCCGTTGTTGCGCATCTTCTTGTCGTTCTCGGCATTGAGGTCATCGTCGCCCTTGACATCGTCCTCATAGCCTACGGTGCTGGGCAGGTTGCCGATGCCCTTGATC
>CAMWRK010000162.1 GCA_947176655.1 uncultured Prevotellaceae bacterium
ATGTACGTCTCGAGGTAGTCCTCTACGGTCTGTTTGCTCTCATGGTTCCAGTTCGCATAGTCGTTTAGCGCCAGAGACTGTCCTGCAATGAGGCGGCTCCTCACCTCGGAAGGTCCGAGCATCACGCCGTTCTCGTCGGTGACCCATGCGTCGAAGGTGGGATCCACCCATATCCATTTCCCGAGATCTTTGCTCCATGCCACCGCAATGACATGACATTCGGAGTCCGTGTCGTAGAATCGGGGCAGGCAGGTGAGGTATCTGGCAGGAATACCCTCCGCCAGCAGAACCTCGGTGAGCATTATGGCCATGAGGCGGCAGTTGACACCTGCATTCTCGGCCTTGCAATAGTCGTATAGGGCACCGAAATTCTGTGGAACTTTGGGGTAGGGTGCGCTGCCGTTATGCCTCACGGCTTCGTGTACGAAATGAAGCAGGTTCTTTATGCGGCTCAGTTCGTCGCCGTTTCCGGCGACACTGTCAAGATTGAAGCGCAGGCGGGTGGCTGTAAGAATGCTGTCTGACGGCTGGGCATAGGTGAAGTCTATCTTCGGTCCGGCTCCCGGCGTATATGGCGCGCTTTTCTTCAGGAGGTCGAGCGTTGAGATGGCGCGGTCGGGGTCGGCAAACTTTCCCGACATTGTCCAGTCGGCATAGAGCTTGCCGGCATCGCAACGGTCCATCATGCTCTTTATTCTATCCATTGTCCTCATGGCAAATATGAACGAGTGTTCTCCGTTCTCGCTGGCCAGAGACTTCCTTACCCAGTCGCTTAGCTGCTTCAGCTGTGGCATGAGCTTTTTCCTGCTGGCTCGAAACTCCTTGTCGGAAATCGTTGGCACGGCAGGGTTTTCACTGTTAAGAACCGCTCCACCAATCTTGTAGCCTTTGAAGTTGGGACAGTTCTCGCTTTCTGTGAACATCCAGTCCAATACCAATCCGTTTATATGCATGTATTCGCCCTTAGGACAGTTTGTCATACAGGGCCAGCGCGATGTGTACACTATCGGCCCGCAGAATGTCACGGAACGTAGTTCCGGACAGTCCGCAAAGACAAGTCCTTCGGTATATGCCATGATTCCACGGAACTCTATGGTCTCCAGTTTGGGCCAGTTTCTTAGCGTCTGCCCCGGGAGATAACTGACATTCCCGTTAAAGACAATGCGTTCCAGGTTGGGAAATTTGTTTCTTTCAAGATACGGAACTTCGTCCATGTCCCCGTCTATTGTCAGTTCGGTAATATTCTGCGTATTCGTGAGCTTGCCTATCTCCGAACTACGGACTGTTACCTTCTGGGCGTATGCGCCCATGCCCATAAGGGCGGTCATTACGATTAGGGAAATTCGTTTCAACATCGTTGTCTGTTTGTGTTTATTGGTGAATAATGTTTATGCTTTGGGTTCTTCATTGGCTGTACTACTCCGTGCGTATGTTTTCTATGGGGTTCGTCGTGGCCACATTGAGACACTGTACGGTGACGGTGAGCAGAACCACGGCACAGACCGAGACGAAGGATGCCGGGAGAATCCACCAGTGTATGGGTGTGTGCTCGGCAAAGTTCTCCAGCCATCGGCTTCCTGTGTTGTATGCCAGCGGAGCGGCTATGACGAACGACACGACCAGTGGAACCGTGTACTTGCCAGTGAAGAGCAGTACCACCTCGGCCACGCTGCTGCCCATAATCTTGCGTATGGCTATCTCCTTGCGCCTGTATTCGGTCTCGAACATCGTCAGGCAGAATACGCCTATGAGGGTTATGGCTATGCTGATGCCGGCAAAAAACTCCACCTGTGAGATGAAACGGAACTCTTCTTCGTATGTGTACTGCAGCTTCTGGTCAAGGAACTTCATGTCACCGTTCCATGTGTCGTCTGTCTTCCGTATGGCATCCAGTATCTGCTGTCTGGCCTCGAGTTTGTCGTATCCTGCCGCAATGCGGACAAATAACTTGTAGCCTGAGCCGCTCCACCATCTACCGTCCTCGCTATTGGCAACGACGAATCCTACCGGTGTATTGCTGTTGTCGCTGCGCACGGATTTGGCCTTGAAATCCTCGCACACACCGACAATATTGTAGCTCATTTGTCCCCATTGGCCTATGGGTTCGTTAAGTTTCAGCCAGGGGTACATGCGCATCATGCAGCTGTTCACTATCCAGGCTCCCTCCGGTTCTGTGGCATTGAAATCGCGGCCTTCAATGATGTCCAGTCCCATTGTACGCATGTAATTCTCGTCCACGATAATGGTATTAAGGTATATTTCTGTTCCTTCTTTGCGCTCTCCGCGTACCCATCCCATGAATGAATCCGTGGCTCCCAGTTCGTTCATTCCGAAGGCCGCACTCTTCACGCATGGCAGCTTCTCCACTTCCTGGCGTATGGCATCTTTCTTCTGCATGCTTTCCGGTGACAGAATGTCGCTGAATATCACCTCGTCCTTGGCGAAACCGTAGTCGCAATTGAAGATGTAGTGTGACTGGCTGTGCATGATGAACGTGCATGCCGTCAGTATGAAGGCCACGGTGAACTGTAGCAGGAGCATGGCGTTGCGCAACTGTTTGCCGCGTGGAGACAGACCGAAAGCCCCTTTCAGCACCAGGGCGGGCTTGAACGACGTGGAGTACCACGCCGGATACAGTGCAGCCAGAATGCCTATCAGTATGGCTGCGGCCACTGTCGCGCCGGAAAACAGCATGTAATCGGTGAAGTCGACGCTGCCGGCAACAAGATTCATGCAGTCGGGGATGTTGCGGAAACCGAGGACCAGCAGCACGGCAATGCCGAGGGCGGCTATGGCCTGTACCACGCTTTCCTGTATAAGTCCGAACCTTAGTCCGGATGTGGATGCTCCCATCACCTTGCGTGTGTTGAGGCCGCGTATGCGCAGGGGAGTCTCTGCCAGCGAGAAGTTCATGAAGTTGAGCAGGGCGATGATGAGGACGAAGAACGAGGCTACGGCTAGGACGGCAGCCAGATTGCTGTTGCCTTTGTCCTGTGGGTTTACACCTGATGTATATATGTCATTTACCGGAGATAGACGTATGTCGATGATTTCAGCCATTTCCGGGCTATTGTTGAAGAACTCGTGCAGGAACATGTCTTTGTAGGCTTTCTCCACGGCATCTTTATTGGCTTTGTCGTCAAGACGTACGAAGATGCCGTAGGACCAGTCCTGATAGTTGTCCATACCGATGTTGGTGAGACACGGGTATATGCCGTTCTTTATGGTGCAGTTTTGCGGAAAATCCTCACACACGCCGACAACGTTATAGTAGAAATTTGCCTGGACGCTTTTCAGCCTTTCGCCTACTGCGTCCTCCTTGCCGAATATTCTTTTTGCCTCGTTTCGGGTGATGATGACTGCCGTGTTGGTCTGCCAGTCTTCGGTATTTCCGTACAGCATGGTGCTGCCTAAGAATGCGATTCCGTGATTGTCCATGTCGATACGTACGATGTCGAACTGCTTGTCGTCAAATTCAACATGAATATGCTCGTCTAAGCCAAAGGACACGTAGGCAGTGTGCTCTTCCACATGCGGGATGTCCTCCATCAGCGCGGCCATAGGGCGGCAGTTGCTGTCGCTCCAGGTGTCTCTGCTGAGGATGCCTTTATGCTCCAGTCGGAATGTTCTCCCGTAATCTTTGATGCTGTGGTTGTATGTGGTATTGTATTCCACTTGTGTCATGAACAGATAGAATGCCGCCAGTGCGAGACTTATGCCAAGCAGGTTGAGCGCGCTTGCCAGTTTGTGGCGGCGTATAAGATACAGTAGGCTTTTCATAATAGATTAGTCGGGATTGGTTATGTAAACACTTCATAATACCTTTGTGTCTGTTATTTCGCCGTCGAACAGGTTTATTGTGCGATGGGCGTAGGCGGCGTCGCGCTGTGAGTGTGTCACCATGACTATGGTGGAACCTTCGGCATTGAGCTGCGAGAGGAGTTCCATAACGTCGAGACCGTTTCGCGAATCCAGATTGCC
This sequence comes from uncultured Prevotellaceae bacterium, assembly GCA_947176655.1. Taxonomy (GTDB): domain Bacteria; phylum Bacteroidota; class Bacteroidia; order Bacteroidales; family Bacteroidaceae; genus Physcousia. The sequence goes on from CAMWRK010000162.1 coordinate 3,982, forward strand.
GGTAGGCTCGTCGGCAAGGATCAGTTTGGGGTTGCCTACGATGGCGCGCGCTATGGCCACGCGCTGCTGCTGTCCGCCGCTGAGCTGCTGGGGATAGTGCTTGGCACGATGGCTGAGGCAGACCTTGCGCAGGATGTCGAGAACGCGTTCCTTGCGTTCCTTGCGCGGGACACCGAGGTATTTCAGTTGCAGTTCCACGTTCTCCTCCACGGTGAGCTCGTCTATCAGGTTGAAGCTCTGGAACACGAAGCCTATGCGTCCCTTGCGGTAGCGTGTGCGCTGGCTTTCGCTGAGGTTGCCCACTTCCTCTCCGTCGAGGTAGTATTTGCCCTCTGTGGGGTTGTCCAGCAGACCTAGGATGCTCAGCAATGTTGATTTGCCGCATCCGCTCGGCCCCATGATGGCCACAAATTCCCCGTCTTTGATTTCCATGTCAATGCCGTTGAGGGCTGTCGTCTCCACTTCTTCCGTACGGAACGTCTTTGTAAGTTTCTCTGTCGTAATCATAGTAGTTGTGTTGTTAGTATGTTTTGTAGTGATGTTGTCAGTAGGGGCATTCTTCTGTATGGCGTGCCTCCTGTGTGTTATTCCAATTTGAGGACATCGTTGGCCTTGAAGGCTTCGTATCCGCTGGTGATGACCTTCTCGCCGGCTTCCAGCCCTTCCTCTATCTCGTAGTACTGCGGGTTCTGGCGGCTGATGCGTATGTTGCGCTTGTAGGCCTTGCCGCCGTTCTTGTCGAGGACGAAGATCCAGTTGCCGCCTGTGCTCTGGAAGAATGTGCCGCGGGGGACGATGACGGACTGTGAGGGCTTGCCGAGTTCGAGGTTGAGGTAATAGGTCTGTCCGGAGCGTATGTTTTCCGGACGTTCGCCGTTGAAGGCGAGGTCGGCGCGGAACTTGCCGCTGCGCACTTCCGGGTATACCTTGCGCACGCACAGCGTGTAGGACTTGCCGTCGCGTACGAAGGTGGCTGTAAGCCCGGTCCTGACGCGGTCTATGTAGTGCTCGTCAATCTGTGTCTCTATCTTGAAATCGCTCAGGTCGTTGATCTGGCCTATCTTGTTTCCTGCCCCGACGTTCTGACCCAGTTCCACGTCCAGCAGCCCCAGCTCGCCGTCTATGTTGGAGCGTACCTCCAGCTTGTCCCTGCGGTTGCGGACGAGGATGACGTTGCGGCGCATGTTCTCGAGGTTGTCCTCCATCTGTTCCATCTGCGCCTTGCGGTAGAGCGCGTTCTGTTTCAGCCTCTCGGATATGAGGTGGTGTTTGCGCTGTGCCAGTTCGTAGTCCTCCTTGCTTTGC
>CAMWRK010000163.1 GCA_947176655.1 uncultured Prevotellaceae bacterium
TGCCCAGACTGTGCTGCCATCAAAGCACAGGCTGAGGGCGACCCTCGTTTCCAACTAATTGACATCGGTCAACAGCCTGGAAGCCTGAAACGTTTCCTCGCCATGCGCGACAACGAACCTGCCTTCGCCCAGGTCCGCAAAAGAGGAACGATAGGCATTCCGTGCTTCCTGCTGGAGGACGGGAACATAACTTTCTCTTCAGAAAAAGCATACCAAAGCCTTGGGGAAAATACGGATGCCATCAGGAACAACTTCACTGAGGTCACTGACGCTGAAGAGAACGCTTCGTGCAGTCTGGACGGCAAGGGATGCTGAACTTTTCCTTCACTATCCAGCAGTCCATAACAAAAGCACGGCTTTCGACATAAAAATCGAAAGCCGTGCTGCACATCCGCCGTTCGACGGCTAAGAATCCGACACAATGTCAGTCTATTGGCGAGAACTGATCGGCACCTGCATCACAGAGCGGGCAGAAGAAGTCCTCGGGAAGATCCTCAAATGCCGTACCTGGGGCAATGTTCTGTTCAGGCACTCCTACGGCAGGATCGTACTCCCAGCCGCATACATCACATACGTATTTCTGCATGACTTATTTGTTTTTATGAGTTAGAAATTATCTACGTGTATCTCAAAGTATGCCTTCGGATGGGCGCAAGTCGGGCACAGTTCCGGAGCCTTTTCTCCCACTACAATGTGACCGCAGTTGCGGCACTCCCACACTTTGACATCGCTTCTGGCAAAGACTTCCTGCAATTCTATGTTCTTAAGCAGAGCGCGATAGCGTTCCTCGTGACGCTTTTCGATGGCAGCCACCAAACGGAATTTCAAAGCAAGATCCTTGAAGCCCTCCTCTTCGGCTGTCTTTGCAAAGCTGTCGTACATGTCTGTCCACTCATAGTTCTCGCCATCGGCGGCAGTCTGAAGATTTGCGGCGGTGTCGCCTATGCCTTCCAACTCCTTGAACCACAATTTGGCATGTTCCTTCTCATTATCTGCTGTCTTCAGGAATATCTCAGATATCTGCTCAAAGCCTTCTTTCTTGGCCTTGGATGCAAAATATGTGTACTTGTTCCTTGCCTGTGACTCACCGGCAAAAGCCGCCATGAGGTTTTTCTCGGTCTGTGTTCCTTTGTACTTTGACATAATCTACTTTAATTAGAAGGTTAATACTACTTTACACACGAGGATGAGGCCTTGAAGAGTGCGCTATCCTGCTTTGGAATCGACACAAAAATACGTCTTTTTCCAGTCCCGGACAAAAAGTTTACGATAAAATTGTTGTAATTTTGCATAACATTGTAAAATGAAACACATTTTAATCAGACACTATCCACACATTACACATATATGCGATACGTTCTACAATTGTTAATCATCATCTGCTTTTCCTTCCTCGGAGAGGTATTGCATGCAGTTCTGCCATTGCCATTCCCTGCCGGCATATACGGCATCGTCCTGCTGTACGCCGCACTTTCAACAGGCATGCTGAAAGTGAGACATATCAAGGAAGCAAGCACGACACTGATAGCTGCCATGCCTGTGATGTTCGTTCCTCCTGCCGTAGGCCTGATGGAGACCTGGAGCAGCATACGTGACGTGTGGCCGCAATACATGTTCATAACCATTATCAGCACACTGGCAGTCATGGCTGCGGCAGGATGGATGACACAAGGAGCCATCATGTGGAAAGGTCACGGCAAGGCAAGAAAGGAGGAACAAGATGAAAAATGAACTGCACACATTCCTGACAGAATCCGTGTATATGGGTGTGATGCTTACACTTGGAACATACAGTATCGGCCTGTGGCTGAAGAGTAAGACAGGATGGGCACTGATGAATCCTCTCCTTGTGGCTGTAGTCTTGACAATATGTTTCCTGTGCGTCACAGGCATGTCATACACTTCATACGTACGTGGAGCCGATGTGATAAGTTACATGCTTACCCCTGCGACGATATGCCTCGCCGTTCCACTTTACGAACAGATAGAACAGTTGAAACGCAACTTCCGCGCAGTGGTCATAGGCATTGCCGCAGGAGTGTTGGCAAGTATGGCGTCCATTCTGGCACTGATAGTGCTGCTAAACATGGATCACGTGTCTTATGTGACTCTGCTACCCAAATCCATAACCACGGCCATAGGCATGTGTGTGTCAGAGGAACTGGGCGGTAGTGTGCCAGTGACCATTATGGTGATAGTCATAACCGGAATAACCGGCAACATCTTTGCGGAACGCTTCCTTCACATGATTAAAGTCAGAGAACCGATAGCCAAGGGAATAGCTATCGGCTCCGCTTCGCACGTAATAGGTACTGCCAAGGCGATGGAGATGGGGGGCACCGAGGGCGCAATGAGTTCCCTGTCAATAGTCACAAGCGGTGTCCTGACCGTGATTGCAGCCTCGGTCTTCGCTTCGCTGGCATAGGCGCAGCAACTATTTCCCGCGTTCGGCCATCAGTATCTCAATCTCGCCCTCGTTTATGCCGACCATGGCCTCGCCAAGATCTGCACTAAGTTCTGCCAGCACATCCGGATTGTCGTAGTTGGCCACAGCCTCCACAATTGCCTTGGCGCGTTTCTCCGGATTACCACTTTTGAATATGCCACTTCCTACGAAGACGCCCTCGGCTCCCAACTGGCGCATCAGTGCAGCATCGGCAGGAGTGGCCACACCGCCAGCCGAAAAGTTAGGCACAGGCAGATGCCCGTTGTCGTGTACGTACTGCACCAGTTCATACGGCACACGCAGCTGCTTGGCAGCCTCATAGAGTTCGTCCTTGTCGAGAGATGTCAGACGGCGCATCTCGCTCTGCATAGCACGCATGTGGCGCACCGCCTGCACCACATCACCGGTGCCGGCCTCACCTTTTGTACGAATCATCATCGCTCCCTCGTTGACACGACGCAAAGCCTCGCCCAAATCACGCGCCCCGCATACAAAAGGAACTTCAAACTGCCGCTTGTCAATGTGATACACATCGTCAGCCGGCGACAACACCTCGCTCTCGTCCACATAGTCTATTCCGAGAGCCTGAAGAATCTGAGCCTCAACAAAGTGACCTATACGGCACTTGGCCATAACCGGTATGCCGACAGCCTCCTGTATGCCCCTTATCATCTTTGGATCGCTCATTCTGGACACCCCGCCTGCCGCACGTATGTCGGCAGGGACACGCTCAAGAGCCATGACAGCCACTGCGCCAGCCGCCTCGGCGATGTGTGCCTGTTCTGGAGTTGTAACATCCATGATAACTCCACCCCTAAGTTGTTCGGCAAGGTGGCGGCCGAAATTCTTTCTTTCCATAATCTGTAAATGTTAGGTTGGTTGTCCGCCGGCAAAGGTATGCTGAAAAGACACGGCGGGCAAACATCCGTTCCCTTATGGCAAAAACTTATTCCGATAAAGACAAACCGAGGCGGTAGGACAGAGGTGAGCAACCCTTCTCCTTGGCAAAAAAGCGTGCGAACTGAGCTTGTGAGGAAAAGCCAAGATGCCGGCTTATCTCCTGTATGGTAAGTCGGGTGCCATGCAGCATGGAACAGGCTTCATGCAGGATATAGTCAGAAATTACCTGTTTGGGAGAACGCCCTACTGTCTTGTCTGTAACACAACGCAAATAGCGTGGAGAGACACACAGGCGTGCGGCATAGAAAGACACATCGTGCTCCAAAGTGTAATTTCCGGCCAAAAGGGAAAGAAAGGCATTGTATATGTCTGCCGGACGAAGAAGTGGAGAGGCTGAAGTCCCGGAGACGGCATATACCACACGGGAATGTATGTAGGCATGCGCATTGGCCACGGCCTGAACCGTGTTGTCTCCAATGGCATAGCGTGTGGCTATGGCAGAGGACAAAGCCCCGAACACACCATGACGCTGCCATCCCATGACGTTCTGGGAGGAAAAGAAACGGTGGCCGTCTCCGTGCATGAGCAGCGCGGTAAGATGTCCCTCCTGTATATGTCCGCCACGTAGCATGACAGCTCCGGCACCAAGCGACATCAGTTCCGTGGCAGCATCCAGCATGTCCATATCCGTGGAGATGGTACGCCCAAGCATCATCTCGGCATCGCATACCCTGACAATAAGCAATGAGGCAAGAGGCAACAGATGTTCCATCCACGAATCTATTGCCTGCGGTGACAGCAACTTGTATCCGCGCGAATCTGTAACAGAAAGAACCATAACCCGATGAGGCAGCATACGCAGATACTGTGGCAGCATGGCGATGGACTGTGGATCGCGGAGCATGCCCACTTTGACAGCCATAGGGCGGCCTGAATGCAGGGCGGCCTGAATTTGGTCTGCTACCAGTTGGGGCGGCAGATCATGGACTGAGTGCATTGCAGCCTCCGTCTGGGCGGTGACGGAAGTGACGGCAACCAAAGCGCGCCCGCCAAGAGAGGTAATGGTGTGTATATCGACTCCTATGCCGACTTCACCTGTCGGATCAGAACCATTGATGGACAATATGGCAGGCGGAATGTTCATCTGTCGGCATCTGGGTCGGGAATGTGTCTGTCACCGTGTCCCACATACTCAGTCCACGGGCAAACTGTGCGTTCATCCCTGTCCTCCTGGTCTCCCTTTCTTGTCCAATACTGTCCCATAAAAAAAGTCTGTCACCAAGACGTTACGCATTATGCTCATAAAAGAAACGCCACAGCGGAGCGGCCATCAGTGCCTGAACTATTTCTCCGCGCCTGAGCATGCCAAACACCTCTTCAGGCGAAAACAAATGACACGTCAGATCCTCCGTATCATCAAGATGCCGTTCGGATATACGCTCCACCCCGATAGCAAGGAAACTGTGAGCCATGTTGGTGTGGTTGGACGGATTGGCGGATATGGTCATGTATTCCGACCACTCCCCGCCACCGAAGCCGGTCTCTTCGAGCAACTCCCGCTTTGCGGCCTGCATCGGTGTCTCGTCCTTCTCCATAACACCGGCACACAGTTCATAAGATGTAACTCCCAGAGCATGACGGTACTGACGCACCATCACCATGCGCCCGTCCTTGGTTATGGCTATGACATTGACCCAATCCGGGAACTCCAGCACCCAGTATTCCGGATTGATACGCCCGTCGGGCAATTCCACTTTGTCGCAACGCGCCGTCATCCACGGGCGTCTTGATACATAATTGCTCTCAAGAATCTTCCATTTGCCTTCTCTGTCCATGACTATAATGTAATTAAACGAAAACTGTATTTCAGCCAGCACCCGGGGGGGGGGGGGGGGGGGGGGGGGGGGGGGGGGGGGGGGGGGGGGGGGGGG
>CAMWRK010000164.1 GCA_947176655.1 uncultured Prevotellaceae bacterium
TTCAGCAATCTTATTATCAGGAAATACGCAGCAAGAACCAGAACCACACACAGAGCCGTACATCCGTCCGCCATCCTGCCCTGTGCAGCAAACAGCACAAGCAGAATACAAAACAATGGGATGACAAACGCCACCGCCACGGCTCTAAGGCTGGTTTCACAATGCTGACCCGTACTTTTATCTTTGCGACCGCAAAACATAGACACCTTACAGCCGTGACATTCCATATCAGTCGTTTTTGTCATGTTGACATTACATTTTCCATACAAAGATACCGTTTTTTAAGTATCGCTGTCACACTACCATATTACTCTTAATATTTATTAACACATAACAATCATCAAATAATGTTATCGACTATCATAATGAGAACAGAAAAACTCCTTGTGTAGTGCGATTATGCACACCACACAAGGAGTGAAAACGATATTTCAGACACAAGAAATATGCCTGACCGTCTTTATAATAATTATCTTATCAAATACTTGTCTCCGCTCTCTTCGACCATCTTGCGCAGATAAGGTTCGGGATAACCGGGACGCAACGGAGACACGGGTTCTCCGCCGGGTGTCAGGATATAGTCACCATTATCGTCAACCTTCTTGACACACATGTCATTGTACTTGACGATGAGTTTCTGGGCAAGCTGCATCCATTCGTCCATCATCATGCCGGCCATACGCAGGCTGTAATCGCTGAGGAACTTCTTGCCTTCGCCCTCGGACATATCCTTGGCCTTGGCCTCCATGTAATTCTGAACACTGTTGAAATCATTTTCGAGCCTGTCCCGCACGGCCTTCAGTTCCGGAAAGAGCAGATTGTAACGGTAGTACACCATGTTGCTTACCCAGTTGCAAACCCAGAAAGCATTGCGGAAACTGAATGTCGTCGCATTGGCCAGCTTGCCGCTGTAACATTCCGGTACGGACTCAATGCAGGAATAAACAGGAGTAAGAGCCACCATGTTGGCATCATCGTTGCCGAACCACAGCAGACCTCCTAGATAGTCTGGCAGCCAGTCACGCATCTGGGCGACATAGACTGCACTGGACTGCACGGTACTTATGGGACGTTCGTTGAAATATTCCTTTCCGTCAACCTTATAAGCCAATGGCGTCACACGATATGGCATCTGCCATGGAAGAGCCCCCAATCCCTCCGTTATATCCATAGGGGTACCTTCATAGTGGTCGCGCATCATGTCCTTGACATCCTGTGTGCCGAGAAGCTGTTTGGGCTTGACCCATAAAGGCATTTCGTGAGGCATTCCCTCTATTGGTGTGTGCGTAGCGGAATCCACATCCTCGCCCATGACATAGGGCAGGTATTGTGTCATATCCTCTGCACCCCACCTGTTGAAGAAGCTCCATACACGCGCCTCGCAATACCTTTTGGCTCCGAAGTCAGCAGGAGCATAGGCCTCAGAGAATGAGAATTCGCTGTCCTTCTTTCCTGTGAAATAACCCATCTTGCGGGCAAAGGAGATTACATCCTTGGAATAGAGACAATTCTCTTTGTCCTTCAAGGGGAAACGACGTATACGGCTGTGATTGGCATGCGCACTGATCATGTCGTCAGGCATGCGGCGGGCCACCCACACGGCTCCCTTTTCCACCTTGCCCTTGCCTATGAGTTCCATTATCCACACCTCGTTCTTATCGGCAATGGTAAAGCTCTCGCCGCTGCACTGATAACCGTACTCCTGACACAGGCGGTCTATGAGCTTTATTGCCTCCCGTGCGGTCTTGCAGCGTTCCAGTGCTATCCACATCAGTGAGCCGTAGTCCATGATACCTTCGCCGCCATCCAGTTCCGGACGCCCGCCGAATGTGGTCTCCATGATACTGAGCTGGTGTTCGTTGAGGAAACCCGTGACCTGGTATGTCTCCTCCGGTTCGGGAATCTCGCCGAGATAGTTGCTGGTCTCGTAATGGTATATCGGGCGCATGGCTCCCTTTTCGTGCTTCATGTGCGGTTTATAATACAGCGAGGAGAACATGCCATAGCTGTCACTGCTGTAACTTATTACCACACTGCCGTCCTTCGACGCTTTCTTACCCACGATAAGATTGGTACAAGGCATGGCTGCCACTGCAACCATAAACAGACAAACGAGTGAGAATATCTTATGCATACTGCTTTGTCTTTATTGATTTATCACATTATTTTATTATCAGTTTATCAGAACCCGCGGCCTTGAAACTCATGTCCAATCCCTTGACGCTATGGGTAAGGGCACCGAAACTGATGTAGTCCACACCGGCCTTGGCGTATGGTATCATGGTCTCGAAAGTAATGCCGCCGCTGGACTCCGTCTCGGCACGGCCCGCAACCAGTTCCACTGCCTTGCGTGTGTCCTCGGGAGTAAAATTGTCGAACATTATGCGGTCGCATCCCTCTTCCAAGGCCTCTTCCAGTTCCTTCCAGTTGCGTACCTCACACTCTATCTTCAGATCCTTGCCGTGATCCTTGCAATACTGCTTGGCACGGCTGATGGCATTGTGAACACCTCCGCAGAAGTCAATGTGGTTATCCTTCAGCAAAATCATATCGAAAAGACCGATACGGTGGTTCATGCCTCCGCCTATCTTCACGGCCTCCTTCTCCAGCATACGCATGCCCGGAGTGGTCTTGCGCGTATCCAGTACACGTGTCCTGGTGCCGGCATCTATCAGAGCCTGCTGATACTTATGCGTCATGGTGGCTATGCCTGACATGCGCTGCAGGATGTTCAGCATCAGGCGTTCTGTCTGCAACAGGCTCTGTTCCTTGCCCCTGACGCTCATAACAATATCCCCTGGCACTACATGCGCACCGTCCTGAATGTATACCTCAACCTCCAATGTCGGGTCGAAACGGCGGAACACCTGCCTGGCTATTTCAACACCGGCAAATATACCCTCCTCCTTTATCAGCAACTTGCTCTCGCCTATGCTGTCGGCAGGAATACAACACAATGTCGTGTGGTCGCCGTCACCGATATCTTCGCTGAAAGCCAAGTCGATGAGTTTCTCGTTCAGTTCTTCTACACTCAACATATTATTCTACATTTTATTTTGTAATTATTCGTGATGATATGGTTCGCCGTTCAGTATCGTCATGGCTCTGTACACCTGCTCAACAAATAGCAGGCGTATCATCTGGTGCGAAAGGGTCATCTGCGAAAGAGATATTTTCTCGTCGGCTCTGTCGTAAACGGACGGAGCAAAGCCATAGGGGCCGCCGACGATGCACAACAGACGCTTGGTTCCGGACAGCATCTTCTTCTGCAACCACGAGGCAAATTCTATGCTGCGCCTCTCCGTTCCGCGTTCGTCCAGAAGCACGACTCTGTCACCGGCCTGTATCCGTTCCAGTATCATGGCTCCCTCCTGTTCCTTCTGCTGCGCTTCGGACAAGGCCTTTGTCTGACGCAGTTCCGGGATTAGCTCCACTTCCACCGGCACGTAGTGTTTCAGCCGTGCCAGATACTCGTCCACAAGAGCAATGATGTGCTTGTCCGTGGTTTTGCCGACAACCAATAGAGTTACTTTCATTCCGTATGCTGCGTCCTTTGTATATTCTCGTATGCACCTATATCGGCACCGTCCGTATTCCGCCGGCTGCGTTTCAGGCGGTCCACAGGATAAGCATCCACCCACTCCACATCGGCACTGTCGCAGAAATGAGCCAGCGTATCCGGCGTGAAATCATAGAGGCGCGCATGCGTATCGAACAGCATGAACTGACGTCCGTATGACATCGTGTCCGACGGGTTTTCGTAGATGTTACGTATAAAACGAACTGAATCCGCTTCGCCCGACAGTGTATTCAGGAAACAGCGGCGGAAGCAATAACGCACGGAATCACCGAACTTGGTCTCCTTTATAAAACGTCCCGATATGACATCGTCCCCATATCCGGTTATGACACAGTTGACGAAGTCAGCCTTGCCTATGTCATAGAACATCGTATCGCCATATTCCACATCATAGTCGCACAGACTTAACGCCCACCCTCTCACAGCATCGAAATTGTAGAACTGAGCCATGGTGCAGAAAGTCATGTCAGCCTCTCCTCCTATCATCTGGAACAGGTCGCCATAGGCATTGCTTATCTGGGTATTATTGGCTTTCACACGACAATTCTTCGCCCAAAGGGCATTGCCTCCGGTATTGTGTATCACACAATCGGCCAACTCCACATCGGTATCCTCGGCAGTTATGCCGAAAGTGCTGCTGTGCAGATCCAGATATGTCAGTCTGTGGCCACGGCCATGCAGATACACCCCACCCCACTGCTGCGGCGTATTGTCATAAGGAAGATAGTCGAAAAGATTGTCGGTCCTGTCACCGCGGAAAACGACAGGCTCCTCCAAAGTCCCATCCACTACCAGCGTACCGTCCACACACATGGAGGCATGCTGGTGGAAATAAAGACTGGTACCTGCCGCAATAGTAAGCGTCACTCCTGGAGAGACATACAGGCTGTCGTATACAATCACCGGCCTGCGGCTTAGAATAGTGCTGTCCTCCTCTATCACCCTTACCCCATGCCAATGCAAGGCATCCTGACCGTCGGCAAGAAGAGTGACATACTGAACCTCACCGCTTTCCAGACGGAAACAGAGACTGTCGCTATACATTGTCAGAGTATCTGTACCGGCATCAGGCAATGTCGCTTCCAGCAGGACAAAGATGCTGTCCCCCGCGCTTACCTCGAAATCCGCAGCATACCCACCGCTGAGGAACTGCCCGTCCACATTGACACGGAACAGGCTTTCGCCTCCATGCTTCAGCCGGACTTCGTCTATCCTCAGTCCGTCCCTGTTGTTATTATATACCAGCAAGCGCCGCGTGCTGCTGCTGACTGTGCTGACAAGCGTGCCGAAACTTACAGTGTCGCACCTGAATGTCAGACGCGCCCGCGAATCCGCCGTCCACGAGTCATAGTCGCTGCAACCGCTAACGACCGCCAGCATCACACCTAATATATATATAAGGGCTCCTTTCAACGCTGCCTAATTATACATTTGCCAATATTGCCAACAGATGTTCCCACACCAGCTGAACGCTCGGTATGAGCATACGCTCATCGGGGCTGTGCACTCCTCGCATGGTAGGCCCCACGCTGACCATATCCATTCCGGGGAATTTCTCGCTGAAGAGACCGCACTCCAGACCGGCATGTATGCCGCCTACAAACGGCTCCTTGCCATATAACTTCTTGTACTGTTCCACTGCCACTACGAGCAATTTGCTGTCAGGATTCATCTTCCA
>CAMWRK010000165.1 GCA_947176655.1 uncultured Prevotellaceae bacterium
CCCAACCAGCTCCTGCGAAGCCAAACAGGTTCTGATGGAAATATCCAATCCTGTTCGTATTGGACTTGTCTATCTGACGGAAACACTCATCCTCTATTGTTTGACTTAGCGTCTTCCCGTATACCTTTGAGTCAAACGTCAGCTTGATTGGGTCTACAATATTTTCATTAAACTGTGACAGCGTAATCTCGCGCCGATAAGACTCTACCGTCCTTCTGACATGCTCGTATATATCTTCATCCGAGATGAATCCAAGATTATATTGATGCATATTCCTAAGACTAAACATGACAAGACTCTGAATAGATTTCGCCAACAAACAATGGGAGATGTTCTTTTACCATACAGTTCCACTTTGGTGCGCCGACCCCATAAGGCGGCGGCGCGCCCAAGTGGTGTGTGTATTCCCTAAAACTCCGCGTTCTTGGGGGTACGCGGGAACGGAATGACATCGCGGATGTTCTGCATGCCCGTAACAAAAAGTATCAGACGCTCGAAGCCGAGGCCGAAGCCGGCATGGGGGCAGGAGCCGTACTTGCGGGTGTCCAGATACCAGGTCATGTCCTTCATGGGAATGTTACGTGCCTCTATCTCGGCAACGAGTTTGTCATAGCTCTCCTCGCGCACGCTGCCGCCGATAATCTCACCTATAGAGGGGAAGAGGACATCGGTTCCCTGCACGGTCTCTTCCATCTCTACTCCGTCAAGAACTGGTTTCTCCGCATCTATCTTCATGTAGAAAGCCTTTATCTTCTTGGGATAGTTTGTCATGATGACTGGTTTGCGGAAATATTCCTCCACGAGATAACGCTCGTGCTCGCTGGCGAGGTCGTCACCCCAGTTGCAGGGGAACTCGAACTTGCGCCCATCGCGCACGGCCTGCTGCAATATCTTTATGCCTTCGGTATAAGGCAGACGCACGAAACTATCACTAAGAATGCCTTGCAGACGCTCGATAAGCCCCTTGTCCACCATCTTATTGAGAAACTCCAGGTCGTCCTTACATTTCTCCAAAGCCCAGCGGACACAGTACTTGATGAAATCTTCCTCCAGATCCATAAGCTCGTCCAGTTCCATGAAGGCTACTTCGGGCTCTATCATCCAAAATTCGGCCAAGTGGCGCGGTGTATTGGAATTCTCTGCACGAAAGGTAGGACCAAAGGTGTAGATGGCTCCGAGAGCCGTGGCACCAAGTTCGCCTTCCAGTTGGCCGCTTACGGTGAGGGATGTCTGTTTGCCGAAGAAGTCGTCATCGTAGATGATGCTTCCGTTCTCGTCCTTCTTCAGGTCGTAGAGGTTCTTGGTAGTCACCTGGAACATCTGACCCGCACCCTCGCAGTCGCTGGCGGTAATAAGGGGCGTGTGGAAGTAGAAATAGCCATGCTCGTGGAAATACGTGTGAATGGCCATGGCCATGTTGTGACGTATACGCAGTATTGCACCGAAAGTATTGGTACGCGGACGCAGGTGAGCCACTGTGCGCAGATACTCCCACGACGCGCCCTTCTTCTGCAGAGGGTAGGTATTGTCGGCAGGACCGAGAATCTCAATCTCGCGCGCCTGAATCTCGCTGGCCTGACCTGCCGCCGGACTTTCTACCAGAATGCCGGAGACACTGATGCAGGCACCGGTGGTAATCAGTTTGACAGTATCTTCAGAGAAGTCGGCATCGTTGCCTACAATCTGAATATTCCTGATGGTAGAGCCATCGTTAAGGGCAATGAAGAATATGCCCTTGCTGCCGCGCTTGGAGCGCACCCAACCCTTGACGGTGATGTCTGAGCCGTAGGTCGTAAGGCCAAGGGCATCAATTACTTTTGTTCTTTTCATACTTGATAGCAAACTAAGATTATTCAAAAGCTCCCATCTTGAGCATATTTACCTCGTCCTGAGTGAGGAACCGCCAGTCACCACGCTTCACGTTCTTCTTGGTAAGACCTGCGAAATATACGCGATCCAGTTTGGTGACCTTATATCCGAGATGTTCGAATATGCGGCGCACAATGCGGTTGCGTCCGCTGTGAATCTCTATGCCCACCTGCTTCTTGTCGATGTCGGAGGCATAGTCTATGGCATCAGCATGAATCTCGCCGTCCTCCAGCATTATGCCTTCAGCAATCTGGCGCATGTCGGCAGCCGTGACATTCTTGTCACAATAGACGTGGTATATCTTCTTCTTCAAATACTGCGGATGAGTGAGCTTGGTGGCCAGGTCTCCGTCGTTAGTAAGCAGAAGCACACCGGTAGTGTTGCGATCCAAGCGGCCAACGGGATATATGCGTTCGCGGCAGGCGTTCTTTACCAGTTCCATGACCGTCTTGCGGTTCTGCGGGTCGTCGCTGGTGGTAACACAGTCCTTTGGCTTGTTGAGCAGGACATAGACTTTCTTCTCCATGTTGACAGTCTGGTCGTGGAACATGACCTCGTCACTGCGTTTGACCTTAGTACCCAGTTCAGTCACCACTACGCCGTTCACCCTGACTACGCCCGCTTGTATGAAAGTGTCGGCCTCGCGACGGCTGCATACGCCGGCATTGGCCAGATAGCGGTTCAGGCGTACAGGCTCATCCGGATCATAGTGTTTCTCCTTGTACTCTATCTGCTTCTTCATGCTGTACTTGGCATGAGGATTATAGCCCTGGGTACGCGGTCTGTATCCGCCCTCGCGTCTGTCCCCGTAACTGCCGCCTTCGCGGTTGTACGGACGCTTCTGATAACCGCCATCGCGGTTATAGGAATGGTTCTGATAACTACCCTCGCGATTGAATGAACGGTTATACCGTTCTCCTTCGCTGGCAGGCACATTCCCACGATAGCCGTTTTCCCGTCTCTGATAACCGCCTTCACGATTATAGCTTCCGTTGCGGCGATAGCCACCGTTTCCGTTATCCCTCTGGTATCCACCCTCGCGATAGTTGGCACCGCCATCACGGCGGAAGCCCCCGTTAGAGTGAAATTCTCTCCTTTCCCTTTGATAACCGCTGCCTGTGCGGTTGAATGCCGGACGCTGGCGACGCTCTCCGTCTCCATTGCCCTCGCTGGCAAACTGCTTGCGCCAGCTCTCGTCGTCTGTTGTCATTTTAGCTTTGTTTGTTGTGTTTTTCTTATGTCGGCGTATCCTTGTCTACGCCTAACCTTATATTTATATATAATATAACCGCCGACACCTGCGACAATCAAATGCCGGTATACGTATGAGGAGTCACCTGTCTCAGTTCTGCCTTGACAGCCTCGCTGACATCAAGTCCTTCGATAAAATCCTTTATTGTTGCCTCGTTGATGCCCGCCCCGGTACGTGTCAGGGCTTTCAGTGCCTCGTAGGGGTGCGGATATGCCTCGCGACGCAGTATGGTCTGTATGGCCTCGGCACACACGGCCCAGCACCCGTCAAGGTCGCGGTTGATGGCGGCCTGGTTGAGGACAAGCTTGCCCAAGCCCTTCAACGTGCTCTGCACACTAATGAGCATGTGCCCCATAGGTACACCCACGTTACGCAGGACTGTAGAGTCCGTAAGGTCGCGTTGCAGTCGGCTGACAGGCAGTTTCTGAGCCAGGTGTGCCAGTATGGCATTGGCAACACCGAGATTGCCCTCGGAGTTTTCGAAGTCTATCGGGTTGACCTTGTGAGGCATGGCACTTGAACCCACCTCTCCGGCCTTGACCTTCTGACGGAAATACTCCATAGAAACATACTGCCAGAAATCGCGGTCCGAATCAATGATTATAGTATTGATACGCTTCATGGCATCGAACACACCGGCAAGACAATCGTAGTTGGAAATCTGCGTTGTCCATTCCTCACGCTCCAATCCCAGCTTCTCGCTGACGAAACGGTTGCCGAAAGCACGCCAGTCATACTGAGGATATGCCACATTGTGGGCATTGTAGTTGCCTGTGGCACCACCGAACTTGGCGGTCAGGGGCTGAGCCTTCAAAGCCTCCAGCTGGCGTTCCAGACGGTAGACGAATACCATTATCTCCTTACCCATACGCGTAGGCGACGCAGGCTGGCCGTGTGTCTTCGCCAGCATGGGCACATCCTTCCATTCCTCGGCGTATGCGCGCAACTGGGCTATGAGCTGTTCCAATTGCGGATAGTACACGTCATGCAAGGCCTCCTTTATGCTGAGTGGCACGCTCGTATTGTTTATGTCCTGACTGGTAAGGCCAAAATGTATAAACTCCTTGTAGGCATCAAGGCCGCCGATTTTGTCAAACTCCTCCTTGATGAAGTATTCCACGGCCTTGACATCATGATTTGTGATACTCTCTATGTCCTTGACACGCTGTGCGTCAGCCTCAGTAAAGTTGCGGTAGATATTGCGCAGAGAGTCTGCCGAGGTCGGGAAGTCCGCCAACTGAGGCAGCGGCAGTTCACACAAGGCGATAAAATACTCGATCTCTACACGTACACGATACTTTATTAACGCATACTCCGAAAAATAGCCTGCCAAAGGCTCGGTCTTGCCACGATAGCGTCCGTCTATCGGACTGATGGCTGATAAAAGACTTAGTTCCATTTGTCTTATATGTATTATAAAGAAAAAGAAACCGACACGCTCCGAAGAGATGCTGTCGGTTTCTTATCACCACTTCTGTGGGCAATGACGGATTCGAACCGCCGACCCTCTGCTTGTAAGGCAGATGCTCTGAACCAGCTGCGCTAATTGCCCATGCTTTCCTTAGAATTGCGATGCAAAGGTACGACATTTCCCCGAAACGGACAAATTTTATCCGGATTATTTTTCCTCTTGCCTAAGCATGTCTCGCGCAGAACACTACCATACAGCAGAGAATGCAGCAGGACATTCCGGATAGTCAAAGCTATCCGGAATGTCCTGCTGCATTCTCTGCCACTCATTTCAGCCACATCAGATTCGTCGTCGTTGGCTTTTGCCCGTTCCCGAAAGCAACACCTACGGCGCGTGCAGCGGCTATGCGGTCACTTTCCAATCTGACCTTGTCATTGTACTTCTGGCGCATTTCAAAATCTATGTCGCTTCTGACCTGTGCCTTGACCTCCTGCATGAGTTTTTGCGCATCTGCATAACAGGCCGCTTCGGGGTCTATCCAGGACAAGAGGAAACACGCCTCGCTTGCTGCCTTACCGTTTTGACCGGACATCCACAGTGCCTTGGCACGATTCAAGAGAAACAGATTCACGCGGTTCAGGTTCTGGTTATTTATTTACCAACCGTATTCAGAGGCAGCCTTACCACCCGTGTAAC
>CAMWRK010000166.1 GCA_947176655.1 uncultured Prevotellaceae bacterium
CTGTGGTACAATGCTATCAAGTTCTCCATAGACCTTTGCGCACACACCGGTGACGCGAAGAACGTGAAGCTGCTATCCGAACTGGCGGAACAGGTGGGCAAGAGTTTCGTGCAGATGTTCTGGAACGAGCACGGCTACCTGTGCGACTATTGCGTTGACGGTTACCGTGACTATCTCGTGCGTCCGAACATGATTTTCGCCGTTGCTTTCGACTACAGCCCGCTGGACAAGAAACAGCAGAAATCGGTTCTGGACTACTGTACCAAGGAATTGCTGACCCCGAAGGGTCTGCGCAGCCTGTCGCCCAAAAGCTCCGGCTACAACCCGATGTATGTGGGGCCTCAGGTGCAGCGCGACTATGCCTACCATCAGGGAACAGCATGGCCGTGGCTGGCCGGTTTCTACATGGAGGCGTGTCTGAATGTTCACAAGATGTCGCGCGTAAGTTTCGTGGATCGTCTGCTTGTAGGCTACGAGGAGGAACTCTTCTATCATTGCATAGGAACGATACCCGAACTGTTCGACGGCAACCCTCCGTTCCACGGACGCGGAGCCATATCCTTTGCCATGAACGTGGCTGAGATAATGCGTGTTGTAAAACTTCTGGACAAGTATAATGAATATTAAATAAAGGAGGACACATACATGAAAGTATTAATGTTCGGATGGGAGTTTCCTCCTAAGATTTATGGAGGTCTCGCTGTAGCCAGCTACGGTATCACCAAGGGACTCAGTCTGCAGGGTGATGTGGACACGACGTTCTGTATGCCCAAACCCACGGGCGAAGAGGAGAACTTCCTCAAAATCGTCAACATGAGCCAGGTGCCTGTAGTGTGGCGTGATGTCAACTACGACTGGATAAAGGACAGGTTTGTCGGTCACAGGGCAGAGGACTATTACCGTTTCCGTGACCACCTCTATGCCGATTTCAATTATCTGCAAGGTCTGGACGATCTTGGCTGCATGCAGTTTGCCGGCGGCTATCCGGCCAATCTACATGACGAGATCAACAACTTCAGCATCATTGCCGGTGTGCTTGCACGCAGCGAGGAGTTCGACCTGATCCATGCCCACGACTGGCTGACGTACCCGGCAGGCGTACATGCCAAGATGGTCAGCGGCAAGCCACTGTGCATACATGTGCACGCTACGGACTTCGACCGTTCGCGCGGCAAGGTCAACCCCACGGTATACAGCATAGAGAAGAACGGTATGGATCATGCAGACTGCATAATGTGCGTGTCAGAGCATACGCGCCAGACCGTGATAAACCAGTATCACCAGGATCCGCGCAAGTGTGTCGCCATGCACAATGCCGTTTATCCGTTGAGCCAGGAACTGGTGGATATTGTCCCGAACAAGACTCCGGGCGAGAAGGTTGTAACGTATCTGGGGCGCATAACGATGCAGAAGGGACCCGAATATTTCGTCGAGGCAGCGGCAAAGGTCTTGCAGCGCACGCGTAACATCCGTTTCTGCATGGCCGGCAGCGGCGACATGATGAATGCCATGATACAGCTGGCTGCAGAGCGCGGCATTGCCGACAGGTTCCATTTCCCCGGGTTCCAGAAAGGCCGTCAGGTGTACGAGGCATACAAGAATTCAGATGTCTTCGTCATGCCCTCGGTGTCAGAACCTTTCGGCATAGCACCCCTTGAGGCGATGCAGTGCGGCTGTCCTTCCATCATATCCAAACAGTCGGGTTGCGGCGAGATTCTGGACAACGTAATAAAGGTGGACTACTGGGATATAGATGCCATGGCCGATGCCATGTACAGCGTGTGCACCAACGATGCCTTGTACAAATATCTTTCCGAGGAGGGTGTCAAGGAGGTTGACCGCATTACATGGGAGAAGGTGGGGCTGCGCATCAGAGAATGCTATGACCAGCTGTGCGGTAGAGGCTACTTTAATAACGATGATTACCTGAATGCTGTAAGGAACATCAAGTGATAACAGAAGCGGTGACGCTGAACATATTAGAAATCCAAACTTAATAATACAAGTTATGAAACAGATTTGTTTATATTTTGAGATACACCAACCGGTACATCTGAAGCGTTATCGTTTCTTCGAAATCGGCAAGGATCACTATTACTATGACGATTACGAGAACGAGCGTTCCATTCGCGACATTGCGGACAACAGCTATATTCCGGCTCTCGGCACACTGCTGGAAATGTGCAGACAGAATGACAGTTTCAAGTGTTGCTTCTCTCTCTCTGGCGTTGCCATAGAGATGCTTGAACAGTACGCACCAGAGGTCATCGACCTGCTACAGCAGATTGCGGAGACAGGCAAGGCCGACTTTCTGGCAGAGCCGTATAGCCATGGTCTGGCATCCATAGGCAGCGAGGAGAGTTTCAAGAACGAGGTGGAACGTCTGGCACACCGTGTACATGAACTCTTCGGCATTACTCCAAAAGTAATGCGTAACTCAAACCTGATATACAGCGACGAGATAGGCAGCATGGCTGCCGACATGGGATACAAGGGTATCATCGTGGAGGGTGCCAAGCACATTCTCGGATGGAAGAGTCCGCACTATGTTTACTCCTGCGCCGTCGACAACCGTATCTCAGTGCTGATGCGCGACTACAAACTGAGCGATGACATCTGTCTGCGCTTTTCGGACCGCAGCTGGAGCGAATTCCCCCTTATGGCGGACAAATATATTGACTGGATTGCCGGACTGCCACAAAACGAGGAGGTCATAACCATTGGTATGGAACTGTGTGCCATAGGTATGTCACAGCCTCTTTCCAGCAACATACTGGATTTCATCAAGGCTCTGCCGGCATGCGCAGCACAGCGGGGCATAGGTTTCGCCACTCCAACGGAACTGGTGGAGGGGCGCAAGCCGGTGGACACCATAGACGTGTCGTATCCCATGTCGTGGAACGACGAGGAGCGCGATGTCTCCGGATGGCTGGGCAACACCATGCAGCGTGAGGCTTTTGCCAAACTGTACGAGGAGAAACTTGTGGGGCGCATACTGGCATGCAAGGATCGCCGTATAAAGCAGGACTGGGATCGTATTCAGGCAACCAACAATTTCCAGTATATGACCACCAAGCCTCAGGCAGTGCCTATGTCACGCAGTTTCTATGACAGCGCGTTCGATGCTTTCACGAACTACATGAACATTCTTGGTGACTTCCTGAAGAGAGTGAATGATCTGTTCTCCGAAAGTGTGGAGAACGATGAGCTGAATGCGCTCTACACCCAGATTGCCAACCTTGGTGACGAACTGTCCGTCAAGGAAAACGAGGTAAGCGTTCTCCGCGCACGTCTGGAGAAATACGAGGGTAAAGCCGAGAAGGAAGAAAAGGTTGCACAGGCTGCGCCAAAGGAGACAGAACCGAAGAAGAAGGCTGTCAGGAAGACTCCTGCAAAAGCAGCTCCCAAGGCTATGACAGAGCGGACACCTGCCACAGAGACTACCGAAACCAAAGTTCCGGTCAAGGCTCCTGCCAAAAAGACTGCCGCAAAGAAGACAGCAGACAAGAAGTAATAGCGGCCTGTTGTTACATCTTGTGTATTTTGTGTGGATTTAGTGAAGGGTTCTTCACTAAATCCCTTTTTCTTTATCTACAGACCTGTCACGCATAATGTCAGGCATGTTCTGTACAGCCCATTCGATGAGATTGTCGATTATTGGCATGATGGAATGGGCACGACCGGTGAGCGAATACTCTACACGTGGAGGCACTTCGGCATATACATGGCGCGTGATGAAACCATCCTGTTCAAGATGACGCAGCGTCTGTGCCAGCATTTTCTGGCTGATGTCTGGCAGGTCATGGCGTAGGGTAGTGAAACGCATGGTGCCGCGTGTTTCCAGAGTGTATAAAACAAGCAATGACCAGCGGTCGCAAATGCGTGTCAGGATATTACGGATGGGACACCTTGGAAATAGTTCCGGTTCGAATTTGGGTTTACTCATATATACAAATGTACAGCATTTCATTTGCATGCCATGGCACTGATAGTACATTTCTGTATTAAATAATGTTAATCGTCTTTACGGTAATTAATTGAGGTTGTACAATAGTTACATTGAGGTAACTATCTTACCTCCGGGTGCGCTCTTGTACGGAATGCGGAAAGCCAGTATCTTTGTAACATCTTAAACCAATAAAACGAATTGTTATGTCACAGAATTATGCATGCAAATCACTCAATGGATGGGCAAATGTCCATGGCAAAATTTTTCTTGGAGAAGAGTTGGGGATGACCGGTGCACAGGCATCTCTTCAGCGTCTTGCTCCAGGTGAGGATGCTCCTTTTCTTCATTCGCACAAAACGCATGAGGAACTCTACATCATCATTTCCGGCAATGGTGAATATCAGGTAGACGGAGAGATTTTTCCGGTTGCCGAGGGCAGCATTATACGTGTTGCGCCCGAGGGTGTCCGTGCTCTCCGCAATACAGGCAACATCGACATGGTGATGTGCTGTGTGCAGTATCAGGCTGGAAAGTTTGGCGCAAGTGATGACTTCATGATTGATGCCAATATCTCCGCTGAGCCGGTGAAGTGGTAATGACAGAATATGACCTTAATTGGACAAAAGGCCTGCCAGTTAACACATAACGTGTTGCCGGCAGGCTTTTTATTATATGCGATTATTGGAACTTTAATCTTCAGTATACATACTATTGTTGCAGCATCTTACGCAGTTCCCGTTCGTATTGTATGGCATTTGCAAAGACGATGCCTGACATGCCGACACGACGTGCTCCTTCCACGTTCTCCGTCTTATCATCTGTAAAGAGACATTCTGATGGTTTAAGACCGAAACGTTCGCACAGGCATAGGTAGATTTCCGGCTCCGGTTTGAGGAGCTTTTCCTCTGAGGATATGACCCAGCCATCCAACAGTTGGAAGATGGGATATTGTTCCATGATATGATAAACCTTACTGCTCCAGTTTGTTATGCCATATAACATAAAGCCTTCCTTTTTAAGCTGTAGCAGTAAATCACGCATGCCTTCCATTTCTCCTGTCACTATCTCTGAGAACTGGCGGTCGAAGATTCCTATCTCTCTTTCAAATTCGGGATGCTCTGCAATAAGCTTTTTCATTGTCTCAGCAAAGGGGAGCACCTCGCGGTCGAGTATGCGGAACATCTCCTCGTTCTCGAATAGCTGTGTAAATCTCTCGCGCTTATCTTCGTCACTGATGTAGCGACGGTAGAACAT
>CAMWRK010000167.1 GCA_947176655.1 uncultured Prevotellaceae bacterium
CTGTAAGCCTCCTATCCTCCGAACCGGTACACGTTTTACATGCCAACAGCTTGCAGACATCCTCCAACATTGTTTTGCAACACTTTGCATCGAGAGCCAATGCTACTATAAGACGGTAAGCGTAATACTCGGACACTCGAATATCAGCACAACACTCGACCTGTATGTACATCCGAACATGGAGCAGAGGAAGAGATGTATTGACAGGATGTTCAGGGCACTAAAGTAAATCTGATACAAAAGCGGGACAATCCACTACAAGCAACTCGTGGCTATTTCACATCCGACCGGAATGTGGAAGCGGGCAGACCTGCGGCATTCACGAGATTGGCTGATGTGAAGGGTTGCCAACCGTAGCGCACGATACGGGGGTGCTTCACTTTGTTGCTACGGACTTTTACAGTATTGCCCTCTATGACGGCTGTGGCGGGGTAGAAGATGCGATCATCACCGGCAAGTTCGAAGGTTTGCAGTTCTTCACCAGGGACAGAGGGACGGAGGCCATCGGCATAGTCAAAGGATACGAGAGCCGTGCCACGGTGGAAAGTGACGGATTGGAACAGTGGGCCGGAGGGAACCACGTGCTTGTGCCCGTAGACATCGTTCAGTGCCCACAAGGCAAGACGCTGACCAACTTCAAACTTGTGTGTCGGGTGCACATCGGTAGGGTGGCCTTTGTCGGAGCTTACTGCCATACCTGTGTGTTCAATGCTGTGCATGAGGCGTCTCTGGCTGTCGCGGAAGAGAGGCCACGAAGGGCGGTTAAGGCTTGAGAGCTGTACGTAGTAGAACGGCATGTCTGTGTCTTTCCAGTACTGGCGCCAGCCCTGCACCAAGAGCCTGAAGAGACGTTCGTGGGCATCGACGTTGTGGGCATTGGATTCGCCCTGATACCATATCACGCCGCGTATGGGGAAGTGCTGCATGGGCAGGATGCCGGCCTCGAAGAGATAGCATGGTTCGTAGGGGTGGCGCTGGAATGCGCTGGAGGACTTGCGCACGTTCTGTGCTGCACGCTCGCGCACCCAAGGCTGGATAAAGTCGTTCTTGGTCCAGTCGCGTAGAATGGCGGGGAACCCGAACTCGAGAGAACGGCGGGGAACCCAAGCCTCGGTGGGTGCGCCGCCCACGGCATTGCATATCAGTCCTACGGGCACGTGCAGGCTGTCATGCAGCATGCGCCCGAAGTAGTAGGCCACGGCAGAGAAGCGTGCCGCGGCGGCGGGTGTGCATGGTGTCCATGCCGTCTCGCGGAAATATTGCAGATGGTCAAGCGAATCCAGAACCGAGGCATCCCACTCCACAGGATTGGTGCGCCAACGTGCTTTCATGTCGAAGAGACGTATGTCGTCGCAGGCCGCCTGCGGTATGTCTCTGCCGCCTGTAGTCGAAGCGTTCAGCTGAAATTCCATATTGGACTGGCCGGAACACAGCCATACCTCGCCGGCAAGAACATTGCCGAAGATCAGTTTGCGTTTGCCTGTCTCAACGGTAAGGGTATAGGGGCCTCCGGCATTCAGGGGATGGAGCGTCACCTGCCAGTGTCCGTTGGTGTCAGCCTGTACCTTGTGCTTCTGACCGGCTATGGATAGGCTCACTTTCTCGCCGGCATCGGCACTCCCCTGTATCGTGAGCTCGCGACCGTATTGCAGAACCATATTATCGGTGTACAGCGGGGACATGCTCAGACCGCCATAGTCGCCGGTAATGCCCCTGTAGACTATGTCGGCCATCATGGCTGCTCCCTCGACATTGGGGTGCACGGCATCCTCGAGAAGGTGCGGATAGGGGTGCAGAGGTTCGTAGAAGTCTATCAACTGGACTTTCTCGGCACGTGCCACACACTCTATGGCCGACTGTATCTCGTCGTGCCAGTCGCGGGTGCCCGACTCATAACGGTGATGCCGGTGCGACAGCGGTGTCATGCGTGCCACGAGGAAACGCGCTTTCGGATTGACCTCGCGGAAAGACTGAATCAGAGCGCGGTAGTCTCCGATGAACTCGTCCTGATAGTCTGGCCAGTTGCGCGGATCGGTGTCGTTTATACCCAAGTGGATGACCACAATGTCTGCGGCAAAGGCCAATGCATCCTTGTACTCCTTCTGCTTGGTATAGGGGCGGTGTCCCTTGTTCAGCAACGTGGCACCGGACTTGCCGAAGTTGCCCACCTCGTAGGCATCGCCGAGCAGGGTCTGCAGCCTGTAGGGATAGGCATTGAGCTGTCTGTCTGGCAGGCCATAGCCATAGGTGATGCTGTTGCCAACGCAAGCAACACGGATTTTCTTGTCGGCAGCAAAGCCGGAAAAGCTGCACAGCAGCAACAGTAGTGCAAGAATACGTCTCATAGAAACAAACGCGAATAAAATGATTTTGTTAACTGACTTATTTGATAAAGATTTGCCGGCACTTCGGCACGGGCTATAATGTCCGCACCACTCTGCATGGATTGCCCACGGCGACACTATTGTCGGGAATATTGCCGACCACAACGCTGCCGGCTCCGATTGTACAGTTGCAGCCTATGCTGACGCCTGGCAGGATGGTCACTCCGCCACCTATCCAGCAGTTGTCGCCTATGTTGACGGGACGCGCCCACTCCCTGCGGGTATTGCGCTCCACCGGATCGGTGCTGTGACAGGCTGTGTATATACCCACGTTGGGACCTATGAAACAGTCGTTGCCTATGGTGACAAAAGCTTCGTCGAGCACAGTGAAACTGAAATTAGCAAAGAAACCCTTTCCAACACGTATATGACGGCCAAAGTCGCAATAGAACGGCTGCACTATGAAGGTATCATCATGGCATTGCCCGAGAATCTCGTGCAACTTACGGTTACGCCCAGTGAAATCCGTAGGGCACAGACCATTATATTCGTGGCACAAGACCTTGACGCGGTTCAGTTCCAGCACCAGTCCCGGCTCTGTTGCCTGATATGTCTCGCCGGCAAGCATCTTGCCGTACTCTGGAGAATGTATAGGTGTGTTGTTCATGTCATCGTATCTCCCCCAATGTGATTCGCCGAAATAGTAACAGCGCACGAGTTATACCTGTCAAAGTTATCGCTTTTACGGCAAATACAGAAACATTACGGCATGATATTGCCACATTGGGCAATATATATCGTAAAATAATGCTATCTTTGCATATATAAGAGCATTATACCAAACAATATATACATCACTATGGTCAAACACATCATATTGTGGACACTCAGACCTGAGTTGTCCGCAGAAGAGAAGAATAACATCAAGGCTGGCATAAAAGAGGGACTGGAAGCACTTGTAGGCGTGGTGCCTGGGCTGGTGGAGGCCAAGGTACACACAGAAGGGCGTCTGGACTCGTCTACAGCCGACATCATGCTGGACAGCACGCTGACTGACGGGGGGGCACTGAAAGCCTATGCCGTACATCCTGCACATGTGGAGGTGGCAGAGAAGAAAGTCAGACCCTTTGTCGCACAGCGCGTGTGTCTGGACTTTGAAGTATAGCACGGAAGCAGAAACACAGCCCGCATGGACACGACAAACAAGGAACTTGACACGGCACGCCGCATAGTGGAAAACACAGGTATGCACCTGTTCCTGACAGGAAAGGCCGGAACGGGAAAGACAACATTCCTGAAAGACCTGAAACGGCGCTCCTCCAAACGCATGATCGTCACTGCACCAACGGGAATAGCTGCCATAAATGCAGAAGGAGTGACCATACACTCATTCTTCCAACTGCCGTTCGCCCCATACATACCCGACACAGTGTTCCATGCCGGCAAGGAGGCCTACCGCTACCGCTTCAGCAAAGAGAAAATACGGATAATACGCAGCATAGACCTACTGGTAATAGACGAAATAAGTATGGTCCGGGCTGACCTTCTGGACGCCATAGACGCCGTATTGCGGCGCTTCCGCGCTCCGCACCTGCCGTTCGGCGGCGTACAGTTGCTGATGATTGGCGACCTACAACAACTGGCTCCCGTGGTCAAGAGCGAAGAATGGGATATGCTATCGCAGCACTACGAAACGCCATACTTCTTCAGCAGCAGAGCCTTAGGCGACACCACCTACGCCACCATCGAACTGAAACAGACATACCGGCAGACAGACAGCCGCTTTCTGGAACTGCTGAACAGCATACGCGAGAACAGACCGGACAGGAACACCATAGAGCAACTGAACAGACGCCACATCCCACATTTCATTCCCCCACCGACAGAACGCTACATACGGCTGACAACACACAACAGACAGGCGCAGGACATAAACGAACATGAATTGAGGTACATAGACAAGGAAGCATATGTATATAAGGCAGAAATCAGCGGCAAGTTCCCCGAATACTCCTACCCCACCGACGAAATCCTTACTCTGAAACAAGGAGCACAGGTGATGTTCGTCAAGAACGATCGCTCCACAGACAAGCGCTACTTCAACGGCATGATAGGTGAGATAACCTCCATCGACGCCAAAGGCTTCACCGTCCTCAGCAAAGACTATCCGGAGGAAATCCGTGTGGAACGGGAACAATGGGACAGCAGCCGCTATACACTGAACGAGCAGACCATGGAAATAACCGAAGAGATAGAAGGCAGTTTCCGACAATTCCCCGTAAGGCTGGCATGGGCCATAACAATACACAAAAGCCAAGGACTGACATTCAGCCACGCCATAATAGACGCACGCGACTCCTTTGCCCACGGACAAGTCTATGTCGCCCTGAGCCGTTGCCGCACGCTGGAAGGCCTGGTGCTCAGCACACCGCTGAACGCCCGAACGATAATCTGCGACAACACGGTAGAACGCTACAACTCGCTCATGAAAGAGAGGATACCAGACCGACAGGCCATCAAGGAATGGGAAAGAAGCTACTACCATACACTGGCACACGAACTGTTCTGCTTCGACCAGGTGGAACACAGTTTTGAAGAAACAACACGGCTGCTTGTGGAACACTTCCACCGTCTGTATCCTCAGACACTTGAGAAATTCAACAGACAGTCGCCCCAACTTAAGGAGCGGATAACCGAAGTTGCCGCACGCTTCGGCAAACAGTACACACAGATTATAGCCGGACAGGAC
>CAMWRK010000168.1 GCA_947176655.1 uncultured Prevotellaceae bacterium
GAGCAGGAACACACAGGCATACCAGCACGGCGGCCACGGCAGATGCCGTATAGCCAACCCTTGCACGCCGCAGGAGTGCGGCCACGGCAGCAGTGCCCATGCCCACCCATATACTGAAAGCATAGAAAGACCCAGCATACGAATAATCGCGTTCTCTGGCCTGCAATGGTGTCTGGTTCAGATACAGGACTATCGCTATGCCAGTCATGAAGAATAGCCAGAAGACAATTCGGAACTGCGCCTTGCCATAGTTGCCGCGTCGACGTTGCCACAACATGCCGAGAAGACCGAGGAGCAGAGGCAGCCCATAATAAACGTTGCGCCCTTTGTTGTCGGCGAGGTCGGAGGGTAGGGACGTCATGTCACAGCCCAGCAACAGGCTGTCCAGCGCGTCTATGCCGGTAATCCAGTTGCCGTGCTCCACTTCGCCGTAACCTGGTATGTCGTTCTGACGTCCTACGAAATTCCACAGGAAGTAACGTATGTACATGAAGTATAACTGGTAGGACATGAAGAAACGTATGTTTTCCTTCATGGTCGGGACTTTCGCTTCTCCCTGCCACTCCCGATAAGCTCCGGCGTGTCTTCTGGAGTGCATGCGTGGAAAGAGCATATTATCCTCGTAAACGTATTCCCATTTCTTTCCTGCCTCTTCATATCTGCCGGTTTCAACGGATTTTTCGTATATGGTCTCCGCTTCTTTTCTCACCGGTACCATGTTGTCGCCCTGCCGCACGTATTTCGGTTTGCTCCTGTACGTGGGGCCATAGAACAATGGGGCATCGTCGTATTGTTCCCTGTTGAGATAACGTCTTAGTGCGAAGACGTCTTCCGGGGAATTTTCATCCATTGGAGGATTGGCCGAGGAACGAATCAGTATGACTGCGTAACTGCTGAAACCGACAAGTATCAGCACCACACACGACAACATCTGTCTTTTCATTCCGTCCCAGCGTCTGAGCCCATAAACCGAGAGCAATGCAAGCACGACAACCAAGGCGGCGAGACCGCTGTTGAACGGCATGCCGAGACTGTTGACGGCCAACAGTTCCGCCCACTCGGCAAGGCGGAGGAATCCGGGTACCAGCGCGTAGAGTATTCCGCCAAGCAACAGGAAACCGCATGCGAGAGCCTTGCATATCCCTATGCCGGTGGCACGTTCCGTGCGTCTGAAATAGTATATCAGCACCATGGCTGGAATGCAGAGCAGATTCAGCAGGTGCACACCTATGGACAACCCAATGAAGTAGCTTATCAGCCTGATCCAACGTCCTGCATCCTCCCTGTCGGCTTCCTCTTCCCAGCGCAGCATCAGCCAAAACACAAGAGCCGTGAAGAACGAGGAATAGGCGTAAACCTCCGATTCCACCGCAGAATACCAGAACGAATCGCAGGACATGCACACCAGTGCCGCCACCAGTGCCGAGCCCTCTATGAGCATTATGTCGCGACGGCTGCACACCGGAGCGAGGCCGCAAAGCAGGCGGCGCATCAGTTGTGAGACCGAGAGAAACAGCAGTGCCACACAGCCGGCACTGAGCAATGCCGACATGATGTTAACCATCAAGGCAACCTGTGACGGTTCCGAGGCAAGCTGTGTGAAAAGATTTGCCGTAAGCATGAAGAAAGGTGCACCGGGCGGGTGTCCCACTTCCAGCTTATAGGCCGAGGCGATGAACTCCGGGCAGTCCCACAGACTTGCCGTAGGCTCCACTGTGCAGCAATAGACCAGGGCGGCAAGGCCTAACACCAGCCACCCCATGATGCAGTCGATAAGTTTGAACTGTTTTTGTCGCATGATAGCAGAAATTGTTTTCTCGGGCAAAAGTATGCACTTTCCGCATGCACCATGCTGAAAAAGACCTTACATTATCCTTACAATTGCAAACGGGCGGCCTCGGATACAAGAATCGCCTGCCAGATAGAAATCAATTGCTGCATTTTACGTCGTTTTCATCGACAAGGATATATTCGCGTCCCCTACGGTTCACTATCCGCAATGTTGACTGCCTGGCCAACGAAGCCTTGGTTCTGCTGATAAAAGTATACAGGGAGTCGTCGGGATTCTCTTTCTTAGGCCACAGAGCCGAACATATCTCTTCCTTGGAGAGAGTATGCGTAGGACTGTTGCAGAAAAGCTGTATCAACTGCTCCTGCATCGGTGTCAGTTCCATGCCTCTGGCCGATGAGATCAGAACAGAGCCTGGCTCTTCTGCCGATTCCACCGCCAAAGAGACACCGGATGTCGGCATCCGGTGCCAGGACACAAACAGGAATATGAGCACCGACATCCCGAAAGCGAAAGAGCAAAGTGGCCATTCCGTGGCGGAATAGGCGAAAATGCTTGCCACGGACGGATTGGCATAGGCTCTCACTTCCAGAATGACATCGGCACCGTCAACGGTACGCTCGGCCAGGACTATAGTGTCGCTGCAAATGCGTGCGCCGCCGGTTTCACCGTTCCTCCCGGATGAACCGTTCCGTGTAAGACTGTATGAGATATGTGCTGTGTCACGCAACGAGGCTATGCTCAGTCTGTCGGCAAAGCCCTTGTGCCGGCCACCGAAAGTCAGCATCTGGTCGGCATAGAATGTGGACAAAGAATCAAGGACACTCCTCACGCCGGCATCCGACACGGGAGTACTTTCCAAAGCATGGTTTAGATCCTCCGTCATCTCTGCCTTGGCACGGTCGTAGCAATGCCAGCCGCTCACAATGGAGCACAGCATCATCAGCATAGGTGCCACTACCATGCCGCGCAATCCCCTGAACTTATTCATATATGGTCTGATGTGTGATTTCATCGGCTTTTCAGTATCTCCACGGCCAGTTCTATGAGCGTATCCCGTCCTTTGGCCACATCCTCGTCAGTCATGACGCACGGTATGTCCGGAGCTATGCCGAACTCTATGTGCTGTCCCTTCCTGTCATACTGCGGACAGGCACTGAAGCGCACCAGCCAGCCGTTGGGCAGCTCGCTCGTAAAAGGCATTCCGCTGCCTCCTCCGGTGTTGTCTCCCAATGTGCGCACCCCGGGGCAGCAACGCATGTCGCGCACAAAAGTATTCGTGGCACTGTAACACTGCCGGTTGGTAAGCACGATTACTGGTTTCTGCCACCGTACCGTGGTACTCGGTTCAAGATACTCGGCAACGGGAACGGAAAAGTCGCTATGCCCGCGTCCGGTCTTGTGGGAGCGGTAGCCCACATGTATACGTTCGTTGGTAAAATGCGAAGCCAAGCGCTGCTCGTAGTCCAGCTGCCCGCCGCCATTGCCGCGGACATCTATAATCAGACCGGAACACAGACGCAGATAGTGCAGTGCTTCGGCGATATTTCCCTCGCCTATGGGTGACGAAAAGGAGGTGTAGGATATATAACCGACATTGTCACGCAGAATGCGATAGCGCAATCCTGCAGCTATGCGATAGTCCGTACCAAGGTACGAATCCCTGATTTCATCGTTCAGATTGGCCGGATAATCCTCTTTCCATGCCCAGTAGCGTCCCACGTCTCCTGCGGTGTACAGATTTACATGGCCGTCCCTCAGCTCGGCAAGCATGGAGCAGAGAACCTCGCGCAGCTGCTCGTGACTCAGGGGAGCGCCGGCCATGGTTGCATACCTGCCGTGCACCTCATTCCAGTCAAGGCCGAAAACCTCGCCTTTGTAGTCCAGAAAGCAGTAATGTTCGTCTATTATCCGCCACAGAGCCTCGATGTTGCCCTGTGCCGTGTTCCCGAACTGTTCTTCGTCCACACAGGCGGACATCATCAGTCCTGCAAATATAGTAATGAGCAGCTTTCTTGCCATAATCCTGTTTTTCATGTCATCAGGAGGGTTAAAGTATCGTTCCCCGTGTCCGGCGTTCGTTTTTGCCTATCCTGCGGAAATGTTTCACGAAGCCTATTATGAAAGAGTGTGAACGGTCATGCATCTTTATGTCGTTGACATGGCTTTGCCTTATGTCGCACATATAACCGGTTCTGAGTACAGCATATCGTCCAATCGGTATGTCTAGCGTGAATTGTTGCCACAGGCTGAAAGCATTGCCTGGATGCGTGAAACACACGTTTCCATCGAAGTATCCCTCGCCGATCTCATAGTAGCTCTGTCCGAACTGGGGGGAGAACATTACGCCTGCAAACGGCATGTCGGCCTGGTATCTCAGTCCGAGTTCCGTTCCCCACAGTCGTAACCGGTATACGGCCATGACGGAGGCCGAGACATCCAGTCCGAGACGTGCTTGTGCAGGATTGTTGCCGCCACGCGAATTGTAAAGGAAACCGGCATCCCCTCCCACGGCACCGCCGGCCATAAGACGCAAGCCACGGACAGGTGTCCAGTTGTAATGCCAGAGAGCATTGTAACCGATATGCCCTCCCATGTCCGTTGCCGTATGCGCACTGTTTCTGCTGTACGAGACATCGCCCTGCCACAGGGTCTGGAAGGATATTCGCTCTCCGGCCATACGTGTCATGCGCAATGTCTCGCGAAGCATGGTGAAACGTAATCCGGAATAGTCGCGTGGCGAGAGATACGTGTCCAGCTGGTCGGCGCTGCCTGCCCCCAGCACCAGTGAATGAGTGCGGGCGGAACTATCCTCGGTCTGAGCCACGGCAGGCATGGCAGACATCAGCATCAGCAGAATTGCTATACGGTATCTCATCATTGATATGGGCGGTTTCATCGCAACAGACACACTATTACAGGCGGAGGCCATGAGGGCGTATCAGTCGAACAGGTGCAATTGCCCGGTCATCTCATCGGCAACATCCTGTTGGCTTTTTTCGTCATCTGTATCGGATGTCACAGTATCGTCCGCCTCTTTTGCGGTCTCATCTGCTGTGGTATTCTCCTGCGGGAAACGCAAAGGCTCCAGTTCTGTCACCTCCGCTACAGCCAGTGTGGTTATGCGCTTGCCCTTGGCCTTGAAACTCTTCACTCCGATAAACTCTTCGGCATCCACTTCCAAAGGATCGCGGAAACTGTCTGTGCCACCCATGGTGACGCTGATACGTGGATATCCGGTTTCGTTAAGCAGAAGCAGTTCG
>CAMWRK010000169.1 GCA_947176655.1 uncultured Prevotellaceae bacterium
TTTTTACATCGGTAATTAATAAATTATTTCAAAATTTTAAAATTTTTTAAAAATTAAAAATTACCCCCCCCCCATTTTAACTCAATTTAACCTGTATTCACTATTTTGCACCTATTTGCAGAATAGATACACTCTTTTGCCATCGTATGGCAAGGCCTCACTCACCCACATCATAGACAACAAAGAAGCTTACGACGGATTCAAGTCACCATGGAATATATTAAGAATAGAAGAACGAATGACAAAATGTTTTTCATCATTTGAAGGCTGAATAAGAAAATAATTCTTCATATCTTTGTCTATCGGTTGACATACACTATGCCAAATCACAATACATGACCCTAACAAACAGCGCCCGTCAAAACAAATTCACCGACATGGAGCCTTTAATTAATGAACCGCCTTGCCAAGCCCCCAAAATATCTATAGAAGACCTCATTCTACCGGAGACGGATGAAATTCCCGGCCACCAATGGTATGTATTGCGCGCCAGCTATGGCAGAGCACGGAAAGCAGAAAAAATAATTTCAGAGCATGGAATCATCACGTTTCTGCCAATGGAATGCAAATGCACTATAATCAATGGACAAAGACACTGGAAAAAGGTGCCATGCACACCATCGCATCTTTTTGTTTATTGCACATACGAAGAGGCACGCTCATTCACACACAGGGACATGTGTTCAAAGCAAAGCATTCCATATATAGACTTCAACTACGACCACACGGCACATGAGGCGGACGGCAGAGACAAAATAATGACAGTCCCATTTCGTCAGATGCAGAATTTCATACGCATGGTACTGGCAGCCATACCGGAATCATATAGCGTCACTCCGCATGAGATACATTACCGCCCCGGTGGAATGGTACGCATAACAGAAGGTCCGTTCAAAGGCGTGATTGGACACGTAGCACGCATACACTCACAACAAAGGGTGGTTGTCACGATACAGGGAGTAATATCATTTGCTACGACATACATTCCCAAAGCATTCCTTGAACCGATAGAATAGAGTGTGCATATAAGGTTGGACCGGGAGAAACAGAGACCCATGGTTTCACTGGCAAGAAGCTACAGACATATATGTTTCATGGGGTTAGATATACAGTTAACGCTTGGAAGGAAATGCTCATTCAGGTTTGTGGACACATCCTACTGGAGAAGCGTTCTACCATTGAATGGCTTTGTGCAAACGAAAAGTGCAGTTTCTCAACTACTCCAGAAGAGTGGAGGCGTGAGCCTGCACCAGGTATGTACGTATAGATCAACAATAGTACTGCCACCAAGATTAATATACTTCATGGAATGTTTGAGGAATGTAATATTCCCGCATCCGAACTCGTTTTTGAATTACGCTCAGGTCAAGAGGGAGAAGAGGAGGAGTAATTTCATAAAGTGAACACAGAAAATCAACAAATCAATAGAAATGTCCATTAAGCCATAGAAATTGATAACTATCAGCAAACCCCTTAAAACGGCAAATCCGTACAACTCATTGAGTTACACGGATTTGGCTTCCGATAATTATTGTTTGTTATCTCAGACTACTTGACCTCCTCAAATGTAATCGTTATTGTGTATCGGATAGTTGTAAATACTCATGAACGATAAGGAGATGTAAAAGAGGCTATAATGCCAAACAAAAATAGAAATCCACAAATACGCTATTTGCAATTTATGCCAAGTACTTTTTCTTCCAACATTGGTAGATGCTCTATTATATCCTCGTCTATATCAATTGAATATTTGCCATTTGTATTACGGAGGGTCTTCCGTATGCTTTCTCTCTCGGTGTTCTTGAACCAAGAGTGAAACAGGTTGGGTACAAACATGGCCAGTACTTCCGAATCAATCTTGTACTGATACCCTATGTTCCAGACAAAGTTCTTTAGGTCAGTCTGCTTTAGTTTGTTCTTTTCAATCTTGACAGAGACACCATTCACGATGCCGTTACATTGTACGAGTAGTTTGACGGCTTCTTCTATCTGATAAAGTCTTCATCGCTGAAACCATGAGGAAGGAGTACGAGACGCGTATATCTAAGGATATTTGCAAGTTTCTCCCTGTCATGCTTTTCTTTCGCTTCTGTTAATTGAATGCGGTCGATATGCAGCTGCTGCATGAAAGGAGCCAAATTACGCTGTGCCGCTTTTAGAGCCTGTTCAAGCTCTGGCATAATATCTGGTTGCAAATCATCATCCGAAGTCTTGTCCTCTGAATGTTCTTCTTGTGAAGCATGAACAGAGATAGAGACATCGGATTGTGGGATCTCCTTCGTCTGGGCTTTGTCCAGCATCTTCTGTGTCTCCTCCAAATGTTGGACAATATAGTTGTCCATGTTCTCACGGTCAACACGATTGTTCAACTCTTTTCTGTTGCACTTGAAGTAAACATAAAGACTTTGTTTGATGCAGTGGAGCAACAATATGAGTACAGCATAGCCACCTATGAATATGGGTATAGTGACAAGAAAACAAAGTAGCTCCTTGTCCTCACCTATCAGTTGTTGAGCAATCTTGTAAGCGCCAACTATGTAGGTAATGATGAGCAGTCCTAAGAGTGACGTGCCAATATAGCGATGCACTCCTTTTGCTGACGGAAGTGGAAAAATGTCTATCTCCATAATTACAATATCTTTATTTTCTCCTGTGCGACAATGATGGCATCGTTGCAAAGTTCACGCTCTTGCTCATCCTCAACGGCATCAATGAATTTATCCGCCAACCATAAGGTGAGCATTTCTTTCTCGTCCTGATGTAGATATTCTGCAAGTTTGATAACCTGCTCACGCTTTGCTCTTCTGTCACCACGTTCAATCTTACTGAACATTGGTGTATCAATTTCCAAGAATGCAGCCAACTGGCGTTGTAGCAAACCTTGCTCTTCCCTGAGTTCTTTAATCTTATTTCCGAATAGCATACTATATCAATTTCTAATCGTTAACAAGTTGCCAGCAAGTTACCAGCAAGTTAAATTTAATCTATTATATGTCTGTATATCAGCATTTAGCATTATTCCTCAACCCGTTTGTCAGTATCTCAACAAGTTACAGGCAAGTTAAATCTATGCCCAGATAGGAATATACTTCATATATCGAGGGGCTGTATTTGGATCAAGTACTTTTATCAAGTTCTTTCCAATTGCTTCCTTGATTAACCTAGAAGAACTGCTGGATGATGTTTCTGGAATACCAAATCTATCTCTAAGCGACTTGTTAGTCAAGGCTTCTCCTTGTATATACATTAGACAAGCATGGAGATAGCATGACCAAAGTTTGTCTTCCATCGGAATGTTACTAAACTCCATTTCAGAGAAAAGAGTTACCTTGGTGCTATCTTGGAAAACTTCTATTCGAGGAGCTGGGAGATATTGAGCTTCACATGCCAGCACCATTCTGTCCCAACCACGGCCTAATTCCTCACACATCTTCAATCGACGCATGAGAGAAGCTAGTTTCTCGTTTCGAGACTTCGGAGGGTTATCAATGATACGAAGTACATCTACCAATGGAGTACCAGGATTCGTCACCTCAATACGATTGTCAAATATCTCCACTACTGGAGCAGCCCCTGTTATGTATAGGTCTTGATGAATAAGACTATTCGCAATGGCTTCTCTTACTGATGGCAACGGGAATTTGCTTGTTGTTGACAGTTGGACAGCATTGACATCCTCGTTACTTGGCAATAGAGCATTCACATAACGCACGATATTCTCGAAGCAAACAGCATATCCCTGTACAAATAATTCTTCTTTCTGAATCAGCAAGCGGTTGATACCCTTATACTGAACCACGCGCATAGCCTTACGTCCTAACCTTGCAAATTCGTTCAAGTCCTTTGCAAATAGCAGAGCACCTAAGTTTGTTATCGAATAAAGACCATTGTCCTGCTTCTGGATAATCTCGTCCTCGTTCAAATAATGCACAACAGCCTACTTCTCTGCTGGTTGTGGTATTTTCAACAAGGTAAAGTATGCATCCACTTGGAGTAATCTGATAATATCCTCATATCTTTGGTCTGTCTTCACACAAACGTCTTCAAACTGGGCATGACGTAGCTTATCCCATAACTGAGCACGAAATACAGGGAACTCATGCAACTTCTTGGTGTAGCTACCACTACGAATATAGTCTATCTTCTGAAATGAAACAGGTTCATTGAGTGCCTTGTGAATTCTGATCAACTCTACATGCTTGCCATCTATGTCCGCACCATAGAACTCAAAATCCGCATTCTTAGAAAGAAGGTAACGAAGCCAGTTCTCCAACTCCTGTTCACCTTTCTTTTCAAGTTGAAGACGCACTTTAGTGCCAATAATCTCATGAGTACCATCATCTACGCCCCAAATCATATAAGCATAGTCACGATCGTTCAAAGTGGCACTATTAGCAAGAGCACTAATATCCTCACCAACCATTGTCGGCTCGCAATTGTTATGCTTAAACTCAACCCAGCTAACTTCCTTCGGAAGCTTGCAGAGTTCTTTTACCAGTATATCGATATTTCCAATCATATTTACATTCCGAATTATGTTAGTTTTATTTTTAGTATATTGAAGGAATTGAAGGTTCTTTTCCACAAATATATGCATTAGCCAAAGCCACTCCAACTGGAGTAATCGTAAAATACGGTTTAAGGTTATTCCACCAATATCTTACTTCTTTCAGATGAGGTTAAGTAAGACTGATAAGCAAACACTAAGCAATAATAGAAATCCCGTATAACTCAGAAAGTTATGCGGGATTTTCTTTTGGTTAAACTTTGTAAATCCATGCTTGTTTTCGGGTTTTTGTCGTAATTTTGCACCAAATCGTTCACGTGACATAAAAGTTGATGATGTGAAACAAAAATAAAATAACATCTTTAGAATTAGTTTTATGGCAGAAGCAAAATATCAAATCCGAAGAAAATGTCCTATATGTGGCACTATTTTTCAAATAAGGACTATAG
>CAMWRK010000170.1 GCA_947176655.1 uncultured Prevotellaceae bacterium
GGGAAACACCGACCTGCTGAATAAGGCGAAGCTCGACAACAAAATCATGCAGCTTGAAAAGGAACTTGCCATATTCAAGAAAGAGCGAGGACGTGCGGAGCGTAAGATTGCGCAGAACGGACAGGACATCGAAAAGGCGGCATCCTTTATCCGGCGAGTGGAAGATGACCTTGAGTATGCGACATCATATACAGGCGAAAAAGTCGTTTCCCTGCTTTCCATTGGCGAGGACACGGTGGAAAAGACCGGGCGCGAGCTTCACAGGATAGCCAAGACATACCGATGCTGTGCATATTCAGCCATTGGCTCCTACATGGGGCTTGACCTCTTGGTAAAGAGCGAATGTAACCTTGACGGCTCATTTGACCGCAACACTTTCTTTGTCGAGGGGAAAAGCGGTCTGAAATACCGTTACGGAGTTTCCGGCGCATTGCCGCTGGGATTTGCAGACACGGCACTCTATCCGCAGGCCACGCTTGACAAACTGCCCTCTATCATCAAGCAGCAGCGTGAGCGCATGGCGCAACTCGAAAGCGAGGTTCCCACGTTACAGGCCATCGTCAGCCGCACATGGGGCAGACAGGACGAACTGGACGCACTGAAAAAGGAATGTGACGAGCTGAAAAAGCGGATTGACGAGAGCCTTAAGGAGAACAGGCCGGAACAGGAAGAAACGGCGACTGAGACGGACACCACGCCGATACCCGGCAGGAGAGCGACCGATTACGCCGCCTGATTTATACAATATTTGACCTTTCCCCCTGCTTGGTTGTGACAACCGGGCAGGGGGATTTCATTTTCACATGATACGGACGGCATCCCACGCGCCAGTATCCTGTTTTATATGTCCATTAGCCAGGAACCTGCTATTTCCCTTTTATACTCATACCGCCGGTACTCATTTTATACAGTGAAGAATACACCGGAGATTTTCCCTTCGGTCAAAAATGCCTGTTGTATGTAAAAATGCCTGTTATACCTGTCTTACTATTGTTCTTTCTCAAGGCCACCCGGCCGGGGTTTACGGCGCGAAGTTCGGCATCCGGGAGCGACGGGAAAGGTCATGCGTTGTTTCTGCGAGATTTTATGTCATGGGCGAAAAATCATCTTGAAAACCTTGCCTTTCGCCCCTTGACGATGCCCCTGTAATGCGCAGATAAACCTCTTGCGGATGGCTTCGGAAAGAAGAATCCAGGATAGGGAAATAAAAATTAAAACAGATTTCAGATATGCGTACAAAAAGAATGACAGCAGAACAAGGCAGGAGATGTGGCATCAGCCGCTTCCCAAATTTCCACCGGACAGGCTCTATAAGGGGCATGAAGAAACTCTATTACGGCAATGACGCTCTTCTCGTAGGATGCGGACAATATATCTATAATGTGACAAGTGAACCGTCAATATACAATCAGGCAACTATATAACACAATACGGACATGAAACAGATAATATGGTCAAGCGACTATCTTTTTGATGACAAGGCAAGAGAAGATTATGTGAACGCGAAACGTGATATACTTGATGATGAAGACTACACTGTCAGCGATGCGGATTGGGCGGAGGTTATCGACAACTATCTTTCGGACGAACGCATGAACCTTGACAGGCAGATTGACGGCGTTGTCATGGCATTTGCCGACCTCGGTCTCTGGAACGGCAGACGGCAGGGCTACAAGATACTCGGACATAACATCAACGGCATCTTCAACGTGTCGGAAGATGATAACGAATGGTACGGTGACGGCTTCAATATCCGTGGCAGCCTCACGCACCACGACGGCACACATTATGTACTTTACCGTGTGGCAAAAGACATGAACGAGGCGGAACGTATAGGTGAAATGATTTACAACTGTGAAATAGACGAAGCCGGCTTCCACAAAAAGACCCGTTCACTCTATCCGTATGTGGCTAAGGTTTACGGATGGAAAACAGGGCGGTTCGGAGCGGCTTTCAATAAAGCGGTGTGACCGGTGGTAGGCTCCGATATGGGGTCTGTCACAAAATCTATGTTTCCATGGGGGACTTCGCAATCCCTCATGGGAGCCGCGTACCGCATCCTCCTTTTATAGCCGGTTCCCCGTCCTTTTATACGGAATGGATTCTTTTATGCCACAGGCCTCTCCCGATAAAAAAAGTGTCAGGAAAATAAAAGAAGGTGTCCCCAAAGACACCCTTAAAGATAGATAGCTTGTACATCTGTTATTTACATGCCTTATAGATTAAATACCCAGCACCTCCAACTAATGCTGAAACTGCAAAGAATGGATTAACAGTCAAGCCTACTCCAATACCTGCTTTTAATGCTCCTAATGCCCCGAGTTTTACAGCTGCAACTTTTGCTGCTCCTGCTGCTGTTGGACCAATTAGTGAAGCTGCTCCTCCAATTGCAGCGCCTGCTGCAAACTGTTCATCATTTTGTCCTGTAAACTGTGCCATAATAACTTGTTTTTGGGATTAAACAATCTATTTGCTTTATTTGCAAATATAAGCATTTTGTGTGAAAATCGCAAATAAAGGCCATATTTTTTAATATAATAATTTTCAATTATTATAAATTTTCAATCAAAGTTAAGTCATATTTTTTTGTAAATGCTATACGACACGACAATATACCTTGTTTCCTTTTGTACGATACAGGAGGCTTTTAATCCAGCCAGCAGTTGCAGCCGGTGCTTTTTTCGCTGCAAAATTAGTGTGTACCGAATGGACATCAAGCACCGCTTCCGCTAATCCGACAAAAAATAACGGCAGCCTTCCGTTGATTCCGTGAATCAAGGTATTCCATGATTTTTAACCTTATTTACCTGCCTAACCATTCTCCGTTGCACACACTGTCGTGATTGCATGAAAAAATCCTCACGACCGGCAAGCTGAACTGCTTAGGACAGACAGGGAAATAAAAATCAAATTTCAAAAGCAATACGAATATGAAAAGTTCAGAGCGTTTCAAAGAGACAATCAAAGCCTATCTTGACAAGAGGACAGAGACAGACGAGTTATTCCGTATGAGATACGATGCAACGACACGCACGATTGATGATGTGGTGACTTATATCCTCAATCAGGTAAAGGCTTCGGGATATTGCGGTTTCTCGGATGATGAAATATACTCCATGGCAGTCCATGTCATTGATGAGCCAGACATGGGAATCGGCAAGCCCATAGACTGCAATTTCGTGGTGAACCACCATATAGAACTGACTGAGAAAGAGAAAGCCGAGCAAAAGGCTCTTGCGCTGAAACGCTTTCAAGAGGAAGAAATGCGCAGACTGCAGACTGCACACAACAAGCCCAAAAAGGTAAAGCCACAGCCCGTTAATCAACAATCACTTTTTGACTTTGAAGCCTTATGAGACCACGCACGGTATTCCAACGCAGAGTAACGGAGGCGAACAACCGTCTGAAGCCGTTGCCCGAAGCACAAGAGAAGTGGGTGCAGAGAAAAATCGCATCGCATTTCTCATTCCGAACCAAAGGGCATATCAATGTCTGTTCCGAATGTGGGGCAAGACTTGAAATCCACGACACCCGAAAGAGGATATACAGCGAAAAACAGGTGTTCAGCACACTTGAGACCGTTGATGACTTGCAGGTACAGCGTATCTATATGCTTCATTCCGGCTACCGCAGAGGGTACAAGGCGGAACATGAGGCAGTGGAAATCATACGCAGGTGGTATGACGGCGATGGCAACTTTGCCGTTGAAGCAAGATACCGGGAAAGGAGCTTTTATGTTGATGTATTCCGCTACTCCACAACTATAGAACTGAAAAAGGACTGCGATGTTTATCGGACACTTGTCGACTCGTATGTTGCTGCAGGAGCAAAGATATTGCCGTATTTCCGCAAAAGGGGTGTCAAAGGTCGTTTTCCGAATGTCAGCCCCGACAAGTTATTCAACGGATTGGTTACAGACCCACGCATTGAAACCTTACTGAAATCGGGAAAAATAAAAGACCTTGCCTATTTCCTTGACCACATGACTGAACTTGGCAAGTTGTGGGACTCATACAAGATAGCCATGCGCAACGGCTACTGTATTTCCGATATTTCGCTATGGGCTGACCTTGTGCAAGCCCTTGCATATTGTGGCAGGGATATTCACAACGCACATTATATCTGCCCCGACAACCTCAAGGAGGCACACGACTACTGGACGAAGCGTAAGGCGCAAGCCGTTGAGAAAGAAAGAGGCCGTAAGGAGTTGGAAAGGGCGATGAAGCGTGAAGCCGACTTCATAAGGCTTAAATCCAAGTTCTTTGACCTCACGATTTCAGACGGAACGATTGATATTGTCGTGCTGGACAGCATAAGGGCTTTCAAAGAGGAGGGCGAGACCATGCACCATTGCGTATTCTCAAATTCATATTATGACCGCCCCAACAGCCTTGTAATGTCGGCACGCATCAAGGGAAAACGCATTGAGACCATAGAACTTTCGCTTACCGATATGAAAATCCTGCAAAGCAGGGCTGTATGTAACGGCACATCGGAGTACCACGACCGCATCATCAACCTGCTCAATTCCAATCTTCACCAAATCGCAAGGCGTAATACGGTATGAAGCCGTATTGCGTTTTGTAAGAAAGGAGCCATCAGTTATACACTCAACTGATACAAGCCAAATACCAAACGTTCCCATTTATAATATATTCCGTCTAACAATAAATTACATAGCTCGTTTTTATTATTTATTATGCTGGGGCAAAGGCGAAGTAACAGAACACATAACACGCTGGTTGCATAAAACCACCCATTTTTTAAAAAGATACAATGAAAAAGTTTATCCTATCGCTTCTCAACAACAATAAAAATGATCTTTACTTATGAATAAAATCTTATGAAGCAATGCAGGTCAAATATCAGTCTTATTGCTTCTCGACAACATTTCCATGGAAACAGAACACTTT
>CAMWRK010000171.1 GCA_947176655.1 uncultured Prevotellaceae bacterium
CAGAATTTCTGTCATAGCTAGTCCACAGGCCACACCATGGGCCTTTTTGTTTCCTATGCCCTCCCAGGTGACCCTGAGCACAGCCTGCCAGTGGCAGAATTATTCCATAAACAAGGAAGGTCCTTTCCAGCCTGGCCCACACTTCCAGATTCCATAGCTCCTCTGCAGGCCAGGGCTGCTTCTCAAGAAGGTCAAGTGGTCAGAGTCCTGTAGGTATCTATCCTCACTCCCCTCTTCTCCAGGTAGGAGCAGGGCTATATGTACCTGTGTGCCTGCAGCTTGCCCCAAAGCACATAGTTCATGGTTTCCATCAAGGGCTAGATGCCAGTGACTGGGGACTTAACTTTGCCCTGGCCCCAGGCCTCCCTGCTTCTCCTGTTGAGAGTATTTGAGAGCACAGCAGAAAAGCTCTCCTACCCAGGTCAGGTGGACTCATATATTCAGAGTGGCCGGAATCTGCAGGTCAGCACCCCATAAAATCACCTGCAGACCCCTTTTGCAGCCAACACCCACTCATCCACCCACGGTCACTAAATAGGGAGCCTCTGAGCCACATGTCCTCTTGGTTACAGAGTCTGGGCAGCCTCCCTCAAGCTTGCCAGCCTGGCACGCGACGGCCAGATCGTGCAGCTTGCACGCGACACGGCATCTGCCGTTCTGGACGAAGACCCATCCCTTTCACTTCCCGAACACGGCATATTGGTGGAACGTCTGCGCTACCTCAAGCGTGACGAGATGGACTGGAGTAGCATTAGCTGATCCCTCGCGCGTATTATATATAAGGTGTATACATGTCCTTGGAGGAACAATCTCCTGTCTCTGTAAAGATACTTTTTTCGCACTTGCCAAGATACCAAGCCTGCTGTCGTCCCTTGTCATGATATTTCCTGCCTTCAGCCTGTCACTTCCCGGTCACCTCACCGGGCTCTTTACGGTCTTATGGGCTCGTCTTCGTGATGTCCGGGTTCAGACACCGTGGTCTTGGAGACCAAGACCATTGAGCTTGGCCTCCAAGACCACGGTCTTTCGCCCCCAAGACCGTGATGTCTTTGTGGAGGGGGCATGGAGCGTGTGGCACGGAATTGCGAATCGTGCTTTCATGCGTCCGGATGATGTGTTGGTGCAATTGGACAACTGGTTGTGAAATAATAAGATACGGAGGGGTGATGTAAGCACTGTCAACAATATCCCGTCTTGGGTTTCCGAACATTGTACCGTATCTTCTCCTGCCCATGCGCTTAATGGGCAGTCTTTGCACTGGAGGTATTGGCTTTTATATGTCATTTGTCTCTTTGGGTGTAATGTTTTTTCCTTGTGCTTAACGAGTCCACGTTAGCGGATTCTGTTGCTAAGATGGTGTTTTTAACGAATTTATATATAATGCAACAGACGTATTGTCGAATTAAATTCGTACCTTTGCAGCGGTTATGGGCATGTTGTGCCCTAATCTGAGGCATAAAACGGACAAACGTATGTTGGAGAGAACTCTGGTGCTCCTGAAGCCGTGTACCTTGGAACGGGCACTGGCAGGAGAGATAATAGGCCGCTTCGAGAGGAAGGGGTTGCGCATTGCCGGCATGAAGATGATGCAGCTGGACGATGAGATTCTGGACGCACACTATGCCCACCTGAAGGGCAAACCCTTTTTCGGCATACTGAAGGCATCCATGATGACATCGCCTGTCGTTGCCATGTGTCTGGAGGGCGTGGATGCCGTTGCAGTGGTAAGGGGAATAACCGGAGATACCAACGGACGCAAGGCCGCTCCCGGAACAATCCGCGGGGACTATTGCATGAGCAACCAGCAGAACATTGTCCACGCTTCGGATTCGCCGGAGGCTGCGGAAGCGGAACTGAAGAGATTCTTCTGTCCGGAGGAAATCTTTGACCTGGGTGACACGAATCTGGCACGTCTGTATGCTGCAGACGAAGTTTGATGCCGCTTGGCAAAACCTGTGATATAATACCAACGATAAATACATTAAATAAAATATATAAACCTAAACCGATGCACTTCTTATCAACCACCGCAAAGAAGAGAATACAGATGCTGGCCGTGCTGGCTGCCGTTGGCGGCTCTTCCTGCATGGCTCAGGACAAACTGGCCAACTTGGCACCGATAGACAAACGCATGAGGGCCATAGACTCAGTGAGCATCATGCGCATACTTGAAAAG
Source organism: uncultured Prevotellaceae bacterium (assembly GCA_947176655.1). GTDB lineage: Bacteria > Bacteroidota > Bacteroidia > Bacteroidales > Bacteroidaceae > Physcousia. The sequence continues at coordinate 2,177 of CAMWRK010000171.1, forward strand.
GAATCGCTGGGCGATCCTGCAACGGAGCTTTATCCTGATTGGAACAATAATTATGCCACCGCTTATGGTGCGAGCATGCCCAAGGCATACAAGATAGACCTGCGCGGTTTTCATATGCCGTGCGAGAACAACCGTCTCACCAGCAGCTACGGCTACCGCCGTTCGTTCCGCCGGAACCACTACGGTACGGATCTGAAGGTGTATGTAGGCGATACCATACGTGCGGCTTTCAGCGGGAAGGTACGCATCGTGGCCTTCAACCGCAAGGGCTATGGCAAGTACGTGGTGCTGCGTCATCACAACGGACTGGAGACACTGTACGGCCACATGAGCAAGCAGCTTGTGGCGGAGAACCAGGAAGTGAAGGCTGGAGAACCGATAGGGCTTGGCGGAAATACGGGACGAAGCACTGGAAGTCATCTGCATTTCGAGACGCGTTTCCTGGGCAGGTTCATAGATGCCGAGAAATTGTTCGACTTCGCGGCAAGGGACATACGTGCCGATTATTATCTGTTCTCTTCCGTAGGCCGCAGCCGTCTGCTGACATCTGACGAGGCTGTAAATCTGCCTGGCAACGATGTGCTGGCTTCGGCGGGAATAGCAATGACGGACGCCGAACGTGAGGAGGAAAGCCGCCTGTATCAGGAGGAACGCCGCAAGGCCATACGCTCGCAGGTGCACAGGGTGGTTGCAGGCGAAAGTCTTTCGTCTATAGCCGTAAAGCACAAGACCACGGTCAAGGCTCTTTGCAGGCTGAACAACATATCGGTGAATACCGTCCTGCGCGTAGGTCAGATTCTCCGATGCTCATAATAATCCTCTCGTGTCTGAGGGAGAAAAGAACAGGACAGCATGATGAGAACCGGTTCCCGTCCGGGAGCCGGTTCTCAACTATATAAACGGATTTATCTCTCCATATAATAATACTATGAACACGCGCGAACAGTTTGAAACGGTCATGAAGGAATGCCGCGCACTCTTCTCCAAGAAGCTGCACGATTATGGGGCGGCGTGGCGCATCATGCGTCCGGAATCAGTGACAGACCAGATATATATCAAGGCGAACCGCATACGCAGCATAGAGACGAAGGGCGTGTCCATGGTGGGAGAGGGGATACGCCCGGAGTTCATAGGCATAGTCAACTATGCCCTGATAGGGCTGATACAGTTGCGCTTGGGAGCTGCGGAGGTCAGCGACGGCATGACGGCGGAGCAGGCTCTGGCGGAATATGACCGCTATGCCGGCGAATGCCTTGCGCTGATGCTGCGCAAGAACCACGATTACGACGAGGCCTGGAGAGCCATGCGTATAAGCAGCTACACAGACCTTATACTGATGAAGATATTCCGGACAAAGCAGATAGAGTCGCTCAGCGGAGAGACTCTCGTGTCGGAGGGCGTGGATGCCAACTATATGGATATGCTCAACTATGCCGTGTTCGGCCTGATAAAACTGACATTCGGTGAAGAGTAGCAGGCTTTGGCTCGTGCTGAGATGGCTGGCGGTAAATATCTGCCGCATGTCGCTGTCTGTCGCGCTTGTGTTCTCGGGCGCGGTGAAGATGATAGACCCGCGCGGCACGGAGTACAAGATACGCGACTATGCTTCGGCCTTTGGCCTCGGCGATGTGCTGCTGTCGTACACACCGCTTCTGATGAGTGTGGCACTGGCATTGGCGGAGTTCTGCCTGGGTGTGAACCTTCTCTTCGGAAGCAACCGCCGGTGGACGGCAAGAACCGTGTTGCTGATGTTCCTGCTGTTTACGCCGCTGACACTGTATCTGGCTCTGGAGAATCCGGTACATGACTGCGGGTGTTTCGGCGATGCATGGGTCATCACCAACTGGCAGAGTTTCGGCAAGAACCTGTTTCTGCTGTCCTGCGCCATCGTCTTGTGCAGATGGCCTCGTGTTCAGACGCGTCTGATAAGCGAACGGGCACAGTGGCTCATATCCTCCTACACATGGCTCTATGCCCTGGCACTGGTGACGTATTGCATATATACGCTTCCGGTCATGGACTTCAGACCGTACAGCATAGGTTCGGACATATATGCCAAGATGCAGTGGGACGATACGGATCGCATTCCGCCGATACCGGACTTGTTCATAACCGATGCCGGAACAGGCGAGGACATGACGGACAGCATAGTGGCTTCGCCGGGATGGAAATTCCTGATTGTGGCACCGCGTCTGGAGAAGGCCGATGACGGTGTCATGGACAAATTGGCGGAACTGACTGACTACTGCACGTCCAACGGCTATATGCTGGCGGCACTGACGGCAAGCAATGACAGTCTCATAGACTATTGGCGCGACATTACCGGCGCGGAGTATGCTTTCCTCAGGGCGGACGAGATACCGCTGAAGACCATGGTGAGGAGCAATCCGGGTCTGTTGCTGCTTGACGGCAGCGTGGTTGTCAACAAGTGGGCGGCATCGCAGATACCGGGAGAGGCAGAGTTGTCGGCACCGCTGGAAGAACTGGGACTTGCAAGAAAGACGCAGGCCACCTATGTACAGAGGGCACTCCTGCTGTTGCTGTGGTATGTCGTGCCGCTGTTTGTCTGCACCATTGCGGATGCGGTGTGTGGGGCGATAATGAGGTACAGAAAAAAGGAATCATAGAGACAATAATATAAATACAAACACAAAAACACAACAACAATGAGAAAACACATTGTAGCAGGCAACTGGAAGATGAACAAGAACCTGCAGGAGGGTGTAGCTC
>CAMWRK010000172.1 GCA_947176655.1 uncultured Prevotellaceae bacterium
GCGTTCGACATGCTGCCCATGGTAACGGCCACGGCAACTATCTCTCCGTTCTCGTTCTCCACCACCGGTATCAGATCCATGTCGGCTATAGGAAGATACATTTTCAAGAAGAAATCAATCTGTCTCGGAGTAAAGGAACTGTAGCCAAACAGTGGCGCGTATGCTGCATTCATCAGCTCGAATATTCTGTGTCCATAGTCCCCGTATGCCTGTTTTCTGGTAATCTTCTTTACCGTCAGTCCGTACATTTCCTTGCTCAAGCGTGCCACACGGGCATATCGTGCCGGAACATCCTTGGGGATTTCAACCCTTATCTGCACCCAGTCCACCACTTTGGAATAACCATGCTGTTCCATGTGCCGCGGATAATACGGATAGTTATATATGTCAATCATTGACCCCATCCTGTCAAAGTCTTCGACAAGCATTCCTTCTTTATCGAAATCTGTTATGCCAAGCGGTCCCTGCATTTCATCCATACCTCTTTCACGTCCCCATTCCATCACTGCATCCAGCAAAGCTTTGCTGACCTCAGGAACATCGACAAAATCCATGTAACTGAAACGTACCACTTTGTTATTCCACTTCTTATTGGCACGAGAATTTATTATACCGGCTATGCGCCCCACGACCTTTCCGTCTATTTCAGCGATAAATGCCTGTACTTCGGTGAACTGCAAACCATGATTCCTGTCAGGATCGAAACTATTACGAACATCATTGGCCATTTCAGGAACGAATTGTTCACAGCCCGAATACAATTCAATCGGAAAATTAACAAATTCATCCAATTCCCGTTTTGACGTCACTTTTTTAACAATGACTCTGCCCATAATAATTCCCTTCAATACATTACTATTCTCATGCGAGCACGTACACATTCATATACAAAGATATGGAAAAAAAAGCAACCAGCCATAGTTTTCTTTTCAATTATTACCTATGTCATACACTTTAAGGAAGTTCTGAACAATAAATCTTATATTCAAAACAAAGCATAAGATATGGCAGCTCACCAACCGTAGGCACCAGATACGCATCAAAATATACCCATTTTTGGCGATTGTGCGAACAGAATAATTGGCATACCTTTGCAGCCGGAAAACGTTTTTCAGTCATTCAAACAAACAAGTCATTCAAACAAACATTTAACATCAAAACAATGAAACATCTTAAATCATTCTACAACATGATGCTGGCACTGTGTTGCATCGCAGGCATCGGTTCTTGCAGCGAGACGAAAGAGAATACGCTTGCCACTCCGACAGCGGCAGCAAAGAATATTGAAGGCTCATACTATGGGGATATAGATTGTTCTGTAATGGGTCAAGTGACCACATTTGAAGGTGGAGCATTCCAATTAGCCGCAACCGACGATGCAACAATCACGGTAACTCTTCCATCTTTCGGTGAAGGTGCAATGCTTCTACCTTCAATAGTCATTCCTGACGTAAAAGTATCGGAAGCAGACGGTGTCACCACTCTTAAGGAGACAGAGACTACCGGTCAGACCACAGAAGGCAAAAACTATACATGCACACTGGCCGGCAAAATTACCGGCAAAAAGCTGAGCATCAGGTTCACCCTTGTGTACGGGGCAATGCCGATGCCGTTGATATGCTCATCCGAAGCTCTGAAACAGTAATACAGAATTATAGTATGTTCTATATCCGAATCATACTCATTACAATATGCGGACTGCTGACACCTTTCGACGCACTCGCCGAAATATTCAAGGGGCAAGTTGTCGACGAGAGCGGCAGTCCGCTTATAGGAGCTGTAATCAAATCAGTCAAAGAAAACAAAACCATGTTCACGGATGTCAATGGCAACTTCACCATAGTATCATCAGGCAACACAGTAAAATTTCAGATTTCCTACACCGGATTTATTACAGAGACATTTATATTGAAAGCAGAGAGAAAACCACGCGTACACAAACTACGTCTTACCTCAGACACCGGAGCATTGCAGGAAGTAGTCATTACAGCCACACGCACACCCAAAAACCTAAAAGACGTACCTGTGGTGACAAGGCTTATTTCGGAAGAAGACTTACGCAAAGCCGATGCTACCAACATTCAGGATTTGCTGACAGATGAATTGCCAGGACTTGAGTTCAGCTATGCCATGAGCCAAGAGACATCGCTCAACATGAGCGGTTTCGGCGGTAAAGCCGTCCTGTTCCTTGTAGACGGAGAGAGATTGGCAGGAGAAACATTAGAGAATGTAGATTTCAACCGTCTTAACCTCGGCAATGTCGGACGCGTAGAGATTGTCAAAGGCGCAGCATCGGCACTATACGGTGCAAATGCTGTCGGAGGTGTGGTAAACCTTATCACCCGTGAAAATACCGAACCATGGCATGTCAACGTCAATTCACGCTACCGTAGCCTCGGAAACGAATGGAGACACGGAGCCGACATAAGCCTGCATTCTGGCAAATGGACATCGAACACTGACGCACAATATACAACAGCACAAACCGTAAGGCTGACTGATGCATTTGACACGGAATCCAGCATACACAACATATTCGGCGGCAATTCACTGAATCTCAAGGAACGCATTTCTTACCAGGCTTCGGACAAACTGCGACTGACGGCACGTGGCGGATATTTCAACCGTATCAGCACACGCATAAACTACGACGACCACTATATGGACTACAACGGTGGGTTGCGTGGTGTCTGGAATATCACTTCCCGACAGACTCTGGAACTGTCATACAGTTACGACCAGTATGACAAGAACAGGTATGTGAACGCAGAACGCACGCACGACCACGACTACAGCAACAGGCAACATATCGCACACGCTCTATACACCCATTGCTTCGGCAAAAACATCCTTACGGCAGGTGCAGACTATATGCACGACTATCTTCTGACATACCAATTCGTAGACGATGAGCCCCATTCGCAATCCTCAGCAGACGCTTTTGTACAGTTCGACTATAATCCGCTGTCATGGCTGAATCTGGTGGCAAGTGTGCGCGATGACTACTTTTCCGAGTCAAAAAACAACGCACTAACAGCCCGTCTCGCCTCCATGTTCAAGTTCAATGGTTTCTCAGTAAGGGCATCCTATGCCGGAGGATTCCGCGCACCTACCCTAAAAGAGATGTATATGAACTTCGATATGGCAGGCATACAGATGATTTACGGCAACCCTGGTCTGAAACCGGAGAGAAGCCACAACTTCAGCATATCCCTCGAACACAGCGGAAGGACAAGCGACGTGCACTGGGGTGGTTCCTACAACCTGACCGCCACTGGACACTACAACATGTATGACAGCAGAATAACCACTACGGACTTCCCCGGTGACGAATACCGCGAAGAAGGTGCCATATACTGCAATGAGAACGGCGTAAGAGTAAGCTGTGTTGATTTCTCGGCACGCTATAGGACAGTCATGGGACTCGGCTTTCTGTTCAACTATAACTACCTCCATACTTCAGGCAATACCATAGACTCCCAATTCTCGCAACCACGCCCCCACTCCATGACATGGCGTCTGGATTACGAAAAGAGATTGTGCAGCGTATACAAGCTCTATGCCGGAATATCAGGCCGGTATCTTGCCAAGCCCGTTTCACGATATGAGACTGACGCGGCATATTCATTATGGAAATTCACATTGCAACAGGAAGTGTGGCACGGCATCAACATAAACTTCGTCATAGACAATCTTCTTGACTACAGACCCAAGGTGTACTATTGGAATTCAACTCCCACAACAGGCAGAAACTGGTCTGTAGGCATATCAATGGACATAGATTCAATGTTTAAGTAAGCAATTCTGTATAAATTATGACAAGGAAATCGCTATTTCTTACGGTCACGGCAATAACATTGCTGGTAATCGTCATCACCGCCTCTTGGAGGACTATGTGTTCGTCAACACGTATTGCATTCGTCAACTACCAACCTATCAGTCTGGGACAGATTGGAAAGGCCAACGACAACACTTTCATAAAAATAGAAAGCCTGCCTGTCAGCAATATGTCTCAAGCCGACAGATACGACATGATATTTGTCAATGGCATGGGACTGCGCATCACCGACGAACAAAGACAACATCTTCGGTCGCATGCCGACAATGGAGGTGCGGTACTTTCCACCTTTGTGACAAATCCGCAGAACATGATAGTATCTGTCGACTCCATTGATGCCGAATTTCTGAAACAATACCTGCAAGGAGGCGGACGCGAGAACTACCGCAGCATGCTGAACTATGTACGTAAATTCATAGACCGTAAGAAGCTGTTCGTCAATGAGCCGAAAGACCCCATTGCCTCCCCCACCGGACTGTTCTACCACCCGGATGTCAGAAACAATGCCAATGACGAATTGTACTTCAATACACTGGCTGAATACAGAAAGTATCTGAACGACAACGGACTTATACACGACAACGCGCCGGAAATAATACTGACCGGACAAATGGGTGTGCCAGACGAACTTGTCAGACAACTGGAGGCTTCTGGCAATATAGTCTATCCGACAACTTCTATACAACGTGCCATCGATACTGGAATCGCTGACAGTATTTCGCCCTCGGCAATGGTAAACATGGCTCATGGGCGTATGGGAGACAAGGTCGTCAAGTACCTGGAGCGGATGAACATCCCGCTTTTTGCACCGCTGAATGTCAACCGGGACTACATGGAGTGGATGAATGACAAGATGGGAATGAGCGGAGGTTTTCTTTCACAAAGCATAGTCACTCCAGAGATAGACGGAGCCATACGCCCATGGGCTTTGTTTGCACAATACAACGGAAACGACGGTGTGCCGGAAATCAAGGCTATCCCTAGCAGACTTGAGGAATTTGTGGAAACTGTCAACAGACATATAGCATTAAGACGCAAGCCCAATAGG
>CAMWRK010000173.1 GCA_947176655.1 uncultured Prevotellaceae bacterium
CGCCCATGGAGCCGTGGTGCATTACGAGGCTACAGAGGAGACTGATGCCGAGGTTGCTCCGGACGGATTGTTGCTGCTGGACAGCGGCGCACACTACGACTGCGGGACAACGGACATAACACGTACCGTGGCCGTGGGCGCGCCGTCCGGGGAGGAAAGACGGGTATACACGCTGGTGCTCAAGGGACATCTGCAATTGCAGGCCATGCGTTTCCCGGAGGGGACTACGGGGTTACAGTTGGATACCGTGGCACGCTCTGCAATGTGGCGCGAGGGGTACGATTTCGGCCACGGCACCGGTCATGGTGTGGGACATGTTCTCAGCGTGCATGAGGGTCCTGTGCAGATAAGGAAGAATATGCGTGCCGATACGCTTCTGTCTGTCCGTGCCGGTATGGTTCTGACGGACGAACCGGGAATATACGTCGAAGGGAAGTTCGGTGTCCGCATAGAGAACTGCCTGCTGTGCGTGCCTGCCGGAGAGACGGATTTCGGACGCTTCCTCTGTTTTGAGCCGCTGACCCTGTGCCCTTATGACAGGAACCTGATAGTGCCGGAGATGCTTACCCATGAGGAGAAATGCTGGATTGACGCCTATCATTCCATGGTAAGGGAACGGTTGATGCCCCTTGTTGAAAGGGATGACGAAAGGGAATGGCTTGAGCACGCCACACGCCAGCTATGATTTGCATTTGCAAAACGGATATTGCAAAACGTATGCAAGTGAAGAAAAAATGGTGTAAACGCTGCGAGGCATATCTAAAAAAATATTATCTTTGTTAGGAATAAACGAATAGTCAAACATATAAACATTAAAATTATGGCATTTTTAACAGACGAGAAACTTCTTATCGTGGGTGCCGGCGGCATGATCGGTTCAAACATGGTTCAGAGCGCGCTGATGCTCGGTCTTACTCCAAACATCTGTTTGTATGACATCTTCGAACCCGGTGTGCACGGTGTTGCCGATGAAATGGCACATTGTGCTTTCCCTGGTGCCAACATCACATGGACTACGGATCCGGAGGTCGCTTTCACCGGTGCAAAGTATATCGTATCTTCTGGCGGTGCTCCCCGTAAGGAGGGCATGACCCGCGAGGATCTTCTGAAGGGCAACTGCAAGATAGCAGCGGAGTTCGGCGATTTCATCAAGAAGTACTGTCCGGATGTGAAGCATGTTGTCGTAATCTTCAACCCCGCTGACGTTACGGCTCTTACCGCCTTGATACATTCCGGCCTGAAACCCAACCAGCTGACTTCTCTGGCAGCTCTGGATTCCACGCGTCTGCAGCAGGCTCTTGCCGCCGAGTTCGGCGTACAGCAGGACAAGGTTACTGGTGCACACACCTATGGCGGTCATGGCGAGCAGATGGCTGTATTTGCATCACAGGTGAAAATAGACGGCAAGCCTCTGTCAGAGATGGGGCTTTCCGAGGAGCGCTGGGCTGAGATTAAGCACAGAACTGTTCAGGGTGGTTCGAACATCATCAAGCTCCGTGGTCGCAGCTCTTTCCAGAGTCCCGCTTACTGCTCCATCAAGATGATAGAGGCCGCTATGGGTGGCGAACCTTACACACTGCCCGCCGGTTGCTATGTGAACTGCGAGAAACTTGGCTACAAGAACGTTATGATGGCCATGCCCACCACAATAGATGCTGATGGCGTTCACTATGTGGCTCCACAGGGTACGGCAGAGGAAATGGCAGCACTCCAGGCTTCTGTAGAGCACCTCGGCAAGATGCGCGACGAGATTATCTCTCTGGGCATCATTCCTGCCGTAGAGGACTGGACAAAGGAGAACCCCAACCTGTGACTCGGTTGCACGACGCTGTTCGTGCTTGGCATATCACAGACCTGCCCGCAATTCATGTGTCGGCAGGTCTGTGTTTTCATATATGGCAGTGTGTCCTTTGCCGGGCTCAGACGTACAATGGTATGCCGGGTAATGTGTGCCGTGTTGCATGAATTTTGACTGTGGGAAGACGTCTTGCATGGTTGAATTGCAGTTGTCAGGATATTTCCGGTTCTCCACCGGCCATCTCCATGTCACCGTGCCGGCATCTTCCCGGTCTTCGGGACGCACACTCGTGATGCCCAGGTACAGACACCGTGGTCTTGGAGGCCAAGACCATTGAGCTTGGCCTCCAAGACCACGGTCTTTCGCCCCCAAGACCGTGATGTCTGTGGCGGGGGGATGCGAAACGCGGCACTCTGTAAAAGAAATGTCGTATCCATGTATTCGTGTGATATTTTCTTGTCATGTGATAACCAATAAGATACATGTGGTATAACAATGAGCTTGGTGGTATATTCTGCTTCGAAGTTTTACACAGTCCACGGTGACTTCTTCTGTTCTACACGCTGTGAACGAATTTTTTCATTGGGTACACTGGTTAAATGGTGTCTGTCGCTATGCTTATATGTAATCTTTTTTCCATAGTAATGCTCTTGTCGGCGGACTGTGACTGTTATCCATACTGATTCTGCGGCATGACATGGATTGATGAAATTTTATTGAGTATACTATTGTTCCTTTTTGTTAATTTCTTGTGCCAATATTGGGTGTCCCTTATTTTTAGGGCTACCCTTTGTTTGGGACTTGTTAGTAATATCCGTATCTTTGAATACAAAAAGTTCGGATTACAATAGCAGACCAGACACATATACGATGAACAAACGACATTATCTGATGCTGGAGGCCATGATGGCATCTTCAGACGGACTCACTAGAGGAGAGGTAAATGCAGTCCTGCAATCCCGCGGCTTTGCCCATTGGGGCGCAAACGCGTCTTTAGTGAAATAAAATTGCGTGTCACAACGCATCTGAACATAGATGGAGATGAAGAAGTACAGCAGCGTTGCACGATGGGAGGTGATGGAGGAGGGGGGAGCAAAAAGAAAACCTCTCCTAAGAGAGGTTATAGGAATTATCCTTCGGCATATAGCCTTATTGTGATAAGATGATGAATAAATAATTGTTTTATCCAATACAAAGGTAAGGAGATTTATTTAACGAACAAAGAATTATAGGTAAAAATAGAATGAAACAAAGAATTTTGGGCATTGACACCGGAACAAATAGTCTTGGTTGGGCTGTAGTAGACCGATATGATGACAATCACTATGAATTAGTGAAGCAGGGTGTCTGCATCTTTCAGGAAGGTGTAAAAATAGAGAAGGGCATAGAAACCAGCAAGGCTGCAGACAGGACCTCGCACCGTGCCTTGCGTAGGCAATACTTCAGGCGACGCTTGCGCAAGATAGAGGTGTTGAGGGTGCTAATCAAGCATGCTCTTTGTCCGGCTTTGTCAGAAGAAGACTTGAAATTGTGGCACAGCAGGAAGATATATCCCGCAAAACCAGAGTTCATGCAGTGGCAGCGGACAAGCGAAGAGTTAAATCCGTATAGTTGCCGCTACACATGTCTGTATAGTGATTTGGATTTGACGCTGCAATCCGACCGCTATACTCTGGGACGTGCCATGTATCATCTGGCTCAGCGGCGTGGATTCCTTAGCAATAGATTGGATGCCTCGGGGGAGTCTAAGGATGACGGCAAGGTGAAAGAGAGCATAGGGCAGTTGGGCAAGGATATGGAAGAGATGGGATGTCGCTATTTGGGAGAGTATTTTTACCGTCTGTACAGTGAGCATGGCAATAAGGTAAGGATTCGTTCTCGCTATACAGATCGCGAACAGCATTACCGTGCAGAGTTTGATGCGATATGTGAAAGACAGAACCTTCCTGAGGATGTCAGGGATGAGTTAGTGCGTGCCCTGTATTTCCAGCGCCCACTGAAATCGCAGAGACAGAGCGTGGGCAAGTGTACATTTGAGAAGAACAAACCGCGTGTCAGCGACTCTCATTATGCCTATGAAGAGTATCGTATGTTGCAGTTCATAAATTCGATACGTGTTCGAATGGCAGATGATATGTATGATACAAAAAGGCGTCCGCTTAACGATGAGGAGGTAAACAAGATTAAGGACTTGTTTTTCAGAAAAACAAAGTCAAATTTTTATTTTGAGGACATTGCCAAGAAGATAGCAGGCAAGGGGAAGTACATGTCAGAAGGCTCCGATGAGGCGAAACCCTATGTTTTCAATTACCGTATGTCGCAGAGTGTAAGCGGTTGTCCGACTACGGCCCAGCTTCGTGATTTGTTTGGCGATGATTGGCAGGCCGGCATTGCTGAGGCATACGTGCACAATACCAGAAAGGATGGGACACCAAAGACAAAGGAGGAGATGGCTGATGATGTGTGGAACGTCCTGTTTTCATTTGACAGCGTGGAGAAACTGCGTGAATTTGCCCATGAAAAGTTGCAGCTTGACGAAGAAGAGTCGAAAAGATTTGCTAAGATAAGTTTAAGCCGCAACTATGCATCCTTGTCATTAAAGGCCATACGTAAGATATTGCCTTTCCTGCGTATGGGTATGTTGTATAGCCATGCAGTCTTTATGGCAAACATCCCGACATTGATAGGCAAGGAGCGATGGGAGGCTGATAAGGAGCGCATTTTGGAAAAGGTAGGCCGCATAATTGATGTTCCCAAGGAGGAAGGCCTGGGAACCCGCCATACACAAGAGGCTGCTATCAAGGAGTGGCTGAGCAGAGAGTATGGCGTGTCTGAGGAATTTTTGGGTAATCTTTATCATCCGTCCATGATAGAGACCTATCCAGATCCGAAGCCAAACGGTGATGGCGTCATCCTGTTGGGCAGTCCACGTACAAATGCCCTTCGCAATCCAATGGCCATGCGTTCCCTGCATCAGTTGCGCAAGGTTGTAAACGCATTGATTCTCGAGGGAATCATAGACCACAGCACCATAGTGCACATAGAGTATGCACGTGAACTGAATAATGCCAACCA
>CAMWRK010000174.1 GCA_947176655.1 uncultured Prevotellaceae bacterium
ACCTATATTTGCATAATGAGAAATAAATATTAATCATATTTTAAAGAAACAATTTCACATGAGTCAGAAAAGAGTTTATACTTTCGGCAACGGTAAAGCTGAAGGTAAAGCAGATATGAGAAATCTGCTCGGTGGCAAGGGTGCGAACCTTGCGGAAATGAATCTGATCGGCGTTCCCGTTCCTCCCGGATTCACCATCACCACAGATGTTTGTAACGAATATTATGAAATTGGCAAGGACAAGGTCGTAGAGTTGCTGAAGGATGACGTATTGAAGGCCATTGCCAACATAGAAGCCCTCATGAATTCAAAGTTCGGAGATGTCGAGAATCCTCTCCTTGTGTCAGTCCGTTCCGGTGCCCGTGCTTCCATGCCGGGCATGATGGATACCATCCTGAACCTGGGTCTAAACGACGAGGTTGTCGAAGGCATGGTACGCAAGACCGGAAACGCACGTTTCGCATGGGACTCATACCGCCGTTTCGTACAGATGTACGGCGATGTGGTACTCGGCATGAAACCTGTCAACAAGGATGACATCGATCCCTTCGAGGCAATAATCGAAGAGGTTAAGGAAGCCAAGGGCGTCAAACTTGACAACGAACTTGAAGTAGAAGATCTTAAAGAACTTGTAAAGAAATTCAAGGCTGCCGTAAAGGAACAGACAGGTCAGGATTTCCCCAACGACTCATACGAACAGCTGTGGGGCGCCATCTGCGCGGTATTCGACAGTTGGATGAACGACCGTGCCATCCTGTACCGCAAGATGGAGGGCATACCAGCAGAATGGGGTACCGCCGTTAACGTACAGGCCATGGTATTCGGCAACATGGGCGACACATCGGCCACCGGCGTATGCTTCAGCCGCGATGCAGGTAACGGTGAGAACCTCTTCAATGGCGAGTACCTGATCAATGCACAGGGTGAGGACGTCGTAGCAGGTATCCGCACTCCACAGCAGATTACCAAGATCGGTTCACAGCGTTGGGCCGAGCGTGCCGGTATCTCCGAGGAAGAGCGTGCTGCCAAGTATCCTTCCATGGAAGAGGCCATGCCTGAGATATACAAGGAACTGGATATGTTGCAGACAAAACTGGAGAACCACTACCACGACATGCAGGATATGGAGTTCACCGTACAGGAAGGCAAGTTGTGGTTCCTGCAGACTCGTAACGGCAAGCGCACAGGTTCCGCAATGGTAAAGATAGCCATGGATTTGGTTCGCGAGGGCCTCATCGATGAAAAGACAGCACTGTTGCGCTGTGAGCCCAACAAACTGGACGAATTGCTGCACCCCGTATTTGACAAGGCTGCCCTGAAGAACGCAACTGTCCTGACACGCGGTCTGCCGGCATCTCCCGGTGCCGCAACAGGCCAGATAGTGTTCTTTGCCGAGGATGCCGCCAAATGGGCTGCCGATGGCAAGAAGGTCGTGATGGTACGTATCGAGACATCTCCAGAAGACCTCGCAGGTATGGCTGTCGCCGAAGGTATTCTTACCGCACGTGGCGGTATGACATCTCACGCTGCCGTTGTTGCACGAGGCATGGGCAAATGCTGCGTCTCAGGTGCCGGTGCTCTGAACATCGACTACAAGGCTCGCACCGTAGAGGTTGACGGCGTGATTCTGAAAGAGGGCGACTTCATTTCTCTGAACGGAACAACAGGTGAGATATATAAAGGTAAGGTAGACACCAAGGCTGCCGAACTCAGCGGTGACTTTGCCGAACTGATGAAACTGTGCGAAAAGTATACCAAACTGGTTGTACGCACGAATGCCGACACACCGCACGATGCCAAGGTAGCACGCGACTTCGGTGCTGTAGGCATCGGTCTGTGCCGTACCGAGCACATGTTCTTCGAAGCCGAGAAGATCGTTGCCATGCGCGAAATGATTCTTGCACATGATGCAGAGGGACGCAAGGCCGCACTGGCCAAGCTGTTGCCCTACCAGAAGGCAGACTTCTACGGCATCTTCAAGGCAATGGACGGATGTCCTGTAAATGTCCGTCTGCTCGATCCACCTCTGCACGAGTTTGTGCCCCATGATCAGAAGGGTCAGGAGGAAATGGCAAGAGCCATGGGCGTTACCGTTCAGTACATCCAACAGCGTGTTGCAAACCTGTGTGAGGCTAACCCCATGCTGGGACACCGTGGCTGCCGTCTGGGCAACACGTATCCGGAAATCACAGAGATGCAGACCAAAGCCATACTCGGTGCTGCCATCCAGCTGAAGAAAGAAGGCGGTGATCCCCACCCCGAAATAATGGTTCCTCTGACTGGCATCCTGTACGAATTCGAAGCTCAGGAGAAGGTTATCCGTCAGACTGCAGCCGAATTATTTGCCGAGGAGGGAATGGAAGTTGAGTTCAAAGTGGGCACAATGATTGAGATTCCACGTGCCGCTCTCACCGCCAACCGCATAGCTTCACGTGCCGAATATTTCTCATTCGGAACCAATGACCTGACACAGATGACATTCGGTTACTCACGAGACGACATTGCCAGCTTCTTGCCAGTTTACCTGGAGAAAAAGATACTGAAGGTTGACCCGTTCCAGGTTCTTGACCAGAATGGTGTAGGCCAGTTGGTAGAAATGGCTGTAGAGCGCGGACGTTCTGTCCGTCCCGAACTGAAGTGCGGTATCTGTGGCGAGCATGGCGGCGAACCCTCATCCGTCAAGTTCTGTCACAAGGTAGGCCTTAACTACGTCAGCTGCTCACCGTTCCGCGTGCCCATAGCACGCCTCGCAGCGGCGCAGGCAGCCGTGGAAGAATAAACACTTGATTTAAAGAGTTAGGCGGAAAGCCCTTAAAACAAAGGGACTTCCACCTAACTTTGTAAATGAATGGTGGTGCATTCAGACACGAAAAAAGAGCAGAATGAACGAAAAAGATTCGGAAAAGTTTTGTAAATTCGGAAGTCTTTGATTTGGGCGTGATTTGTATTGCAAACAGGCGAGTTAGAAGGAACTTAACTACGAGTTAGGAACAGACAAACACTATCTAAGAATAAAATAAATCCACTTACCGAAACAAAAATGAAAAAGCTTCTATTTTTATATTTTTTGATAATGCCTTGGAGTTTATCTTTTAGTCAATCCTATATAGACAGCATGAAAGCCGATGCAATGCACTTTATTGAAAGTATCCCCACGAATATGCAGGACAAACAAAACGATGCAATTAAAGCTGCTATTGCAGGCGATCTGACAGCTCTAAATGAAGTAAGAAATTCTCGCAACAAGAAGCCGAATTTACCATCAGAAGTTAACGCCATAGACCTAAGTGAGAATTATCGCCTGTATACTCCTGAAAAAAAAGATAATCAAACTCGTCCATTGCTTATATACCTTCATGGTGGTGGATGGTGTTTTGGTAGTAATAACAGTTGTGCAACCTTTTGCGCCGAATTGGTGAAAGAATCAGGAATAGCAGTTTTAGCCGTTGATTACCCCCTTGCACCAGAGCATCCCTATCCTGCTCCATTGAACGCATGTGTGGAGGCTCTAATGTACGCATATAATCATGCTATCGATTTGGGTATAGACCTTGGCAGAATTTCTATTGGAGGTGACAGTGCAGGAGGAAACCTCGCACTGTCCACGGCCTTAAGAATGATCTATACACAGGAACAAATAAACGGTATGGGGATAACGGCCGGTTTACCCAAAATCCACTCTCTCGTATTATTTTATCCTGTGGTAAAAGTTTGGAATGACGGCTCGGAATCTTGGGAGTGTTTCAAGAAAGGATATGGTCTCGATGGTGAAATAATGGAAACATTCAACAAGGCTTATCTCAATGGAGAAAACTCTCAGCTACCACTAATCTCACCGTTTAACGCAGCGACAAAGCATTTGGCTCAGCTACCTCCGATACTTTTAATCAATGCAGACCGTGATATACTTCGTGATCAAGGTGCTGAAATATATGATAAAATGACAGAAGCCGGTGTCGACATCCAACGAATAGTCTTCCCCGGCACAACACACCTATTTATCACAGTTCCCGGACAACCGACCGCTTTCCGACGAGCTGTAAGGCTCACAACAGATTTTCTAAAGAAACAATAGGTTGCTATACCTTACAACCTTAATCCATACTTAGTATCACCCGGTTAAAGTACATCATTATCTTCACTTATATCGGTATGTTTCGGTTGTGGCGGAATGGTTTTAACCAGTCTCGCAGGATTGCCGGCTACGATTGTATTTGGTATCACATCTTTAGTCACCACGCTTGCCGCTCCAACCACAGCATTATCTCCGACTGTTACCCCTGGCAGTATGGTGGCGCCGGCACCAATCCATGCGTTTTTGCCGATATGTACTGGCTTACATGTTATGACCTGACGCTCATATAGGTCATGATTATTGGAGATAAGCTGGACATTGGCGGCTATCATTGCTCCGTCATCAATGGTAATTCCTCCTGCCGACATCATCAGGCATCCCGGCATTACCACCACATTCTTTCCAATCTTTACCATATGAGGTCTTATTGCCGTCAACGGCGTGCCCACACGACTATTCTCTCCCATGGTCGGGAATACTTGGTACATTAGCCTATCATATTCGGATGTTCCTGGCATTGTGTTGTTGAACTTAAATATGAGCTGAGCATGCAGATTGGCAAGAGCCTGTTCATCTTTTGTCTGTTTAGTTACGTCTATTCTAACTTCTTTATTATTCATAATTTGGATTATTTTGGATATTTTACTACTACTATTCAATATCATACGCAAATTTACAAATAAATTCTAATGTAACAATCAAAAGTTTGCCAAACAAAAATATCAAAAACAAAACAGAAAACTTTGTGAAAAGAATTAAGGCCACAT
>CAMWRK010000175.1 GCA_947176655.1 uncultured Prevotellaceae bacterium
ATACCAGACCGGCGATGGGGGCTTTGAATATGCCGGCCACGGCACCCGCCGCACCGCATCCCACAAGAAGCATCATGTGACGCCCTGTAAGATGGAACAGACGCCCGAGGTTGCTGCCTATGGCGCTGCCTGTAAGCACAATGGGAGCTTCGGCACCTACGCTTCCGCCGAAGCCGATGGTCACCGCCGATGCCAGAACCGAGGTGTAGGTGTTATGCAGCCTTATCTTGCTTTTGTTGCGAGCCAGGGCAAAAAGTATCTTGGTGACACCGTGGCTGATGTCGTCACGCACCACGTAACGTATGAACAGCATGGTAAGTCCTATGCCTACCACCGGGAAGATGAGGTAGAGCCAGTTGGCTCCGGTAGTGGAGAAACTATAGGTCAGTATATGCTCAATGGTGTGTATGATCCATTTCAGTACCCATCCGGCCAATGCAGTGAAGATGCCGACGAAGAAACTTATGATGAGTACGAAGCGTTCATCGTTTATATTTTCTCTGTGATGTCTGCGCCATTTGAGTAGTACTGCGGCTATATTGCGTGTCTTCATCTTGTTATGGTGGTCCGGTTGTGACAGTATGAGCCTGCTACCTTATTATCTTTACACTGCTGTCGTGCCCCAATTTGATTATGCGGCTTGGGCTGCCGGGGACGGTATCGCCCCTGCGAAAGGAACAGATGTAGTCGACTTGTTCCTTTATCTCGTCGCTGATTTCACGGAAAGTGCGTGCCGTAGGCTCTCCGCTGATGTTTGCACTGGTGCTGACAAGCGGCTTTTGCAGCCGGTAACAGATGTCGTGCGAGAACTGGTCGCGTGTCACCCGTATGCCCAGCGAACCGTCCTCGGCCATCAGGCTCGGAGCAACGCCTTCGGCTCCGTCAAGGATTACCGTTACGGGTGAGTTGGCATTGTCGAAAATGTCCCATGCCACATCCGGGATTTGTCTGAAGTAGCGTTGTATGCGGTCGGCTTTGTCTACCAGACAGAGCATTGACTTGCTGTCTTGGCGTTGCTTGATACGGTAGATACGTCTGACGGCTTCCTCGTTGGTGGCATCGCAGCCTATGCCCCATACCGTGTCGGTGGGGTAGAGGATTACGCCTCCGCGTCTGAGGCATTCTACAGCTTGCCTGATGTCTATTTCGCAGTTCATAGGATAGGAATAAGAGTAATTATGTTTGGCTATTTGGGTTAAGGCTTGTGAGACCGCCATCAGAACTCGCTCGAAAAGTGGAAATGAAGGTGCTCGAAATCCTGCTGTGCCATGCTGAGCACGTAGCCGCTGTCGGCCAGAAACACATCTCGTCCGTCTCTGTCCTTTGCCATGTACTGGTATTTGCGCTTTCTGAAATACTACAGTTCTTCCTCGTATCCGGCCTCGCATGAAATCCAACATGCCTTGTGAAGATGAACTGGTTCCCAGCGGCATTTTGCCCCGTATTCGTTTTCCAGACGGTATTGGATTACTTCAAACTGAAGCTGGCCTACGGTACCTATGATTTTGCGTCCGTTGAACTGGTTGACAAAGAGCTGTGCAACACCTTCGTCCATCAGCTGGTTGATGCCTTTTTCCAATTGCTTTGTCTTCATCGGGTCGGCGTTTTCTATGTATTTGAACATCTCGGGTGAGAAGGACGGCAGGCCGCGGAAGTGCAGCTGCTCTCCCTCGGTGAGGGTGTCGCCGATCTTGAATATTCCGTTGTCTGGCAGTCCTACGATGTCTCCTGCCCACGCCTCGTCTATGGTCTCCTTGCGCTGTGCCATGAACTGTGTCGGACTGGAAAAGCGTACTGTCTTGCCGTTGCGTATGTGCAGATATGGCGCATTGCGGACGAAGCGTCCGGAGCACACTTTGCAAAAGGCTATGCAGGATCGGTGGTTAGGGTCTATGTTGGCTGTAATCTTGAAAACGAACCCTGTAAACTTTTTCTCGTCCGGCGCTACTTCGCGCTCTTCTGCCATTACAGGACGTGGCGACGGTGCTATCTTGCAGAAACAGTCCAACAGTTCCTGCACACCGAAGTTCGTCAATGCGGAGCCGAAGAATACCGGTGCCAGTGTCGCCTCTTTGTAGGCATCCTCGTCGAATGCTGGGTATACGCCCTCTATCATTTCCAGATCCTCGCGCAATTTTGCCGCGTCGTTCTCGCCGACGCGGTCATCCAGCTCGCTGCTCATGATGTCCACCTGTACCTTCTCGGTCACTTTCTGTTTGTTGGCCTGAAACAGGTTCAGATTCCGTTGATAGATGTTGTATACACCCTTGAAACGTTGTCCTTGGTTTATGGGCCAGGAGAGCGGACGCACGGCAATGTTCAACTCCTCTTCCAGCTCGTCCAGGAGGTCGAAGGGGTCGCGTCCCTCGCGGTCCATCTTGTTGATAAAAATGATTACAGGGGTCTTGCGCATGCGGCATACCTCCATGAGCTTGCGCGTCTGCGACTCCACGCCTTTGGCACCGTCTACTACTATGATGGCACTGTCCACGGCTGTGAGCGTGCGGAACGTATCTTCGGCAAAGTCCTGGTGTCCGGGGGTGTCCAAAATGTTTATCTTGTATGGCTTGTCTGCCGGAGTTCCCTCGGGTGCATATTCGAATTCCATTACCGATGTCGTCACCGAGATGCCGCGTTGTTTCTCTATTTCCATCCAGTCCGATGTGGCTGTCTTCTTTATCTTGTTGCTCTTTACGGCACCGGCTACCTGTATCTGTCCGCCGAAGAGCAGGAACTTTTCTGTCAGTGTCGTCTTGCCTGCATCGGGGTGGGCGATGATGGCAAAGGTTCTTCTGCGTAATATTTCTTCTGTCATATCTTATTGTTGGTGCTCTGTGGTTTTATATTGTCTCTATTGTCGTGCGTGTGGTAGTTCGTATTTGTCTGCCAGCATGTTCAACATGTTGCTTATGGCGGAGATTGCTGCCGATGTTTCTGCTCCTACTGTCTTGTTCTGCATACGCAGCAGGGTGATGCCGTACAGGGCATCCAGCGATGTTTCCAGTTCGGATTTCATCTTGCCGTTGCCTTTGCCACGCAGTTCCACGATAAAGGGCAGTGCCTTGTAATATGCCGCGTTGTATATGGATTCCTGCGGGTCGGCCAGAAGTTCGCGGTGCCGGTCTGTCAGCAGCGATATGGTGTTGCGTACAACCTGGACATGCCCGCGCTCACAGCATCCTTCTTCGTGCATCATGCGTGCGAGTCCGTCGTACCATTGCAAGGCTTGTTCAAGTTCTTCGTCATCGTAGTCGAAGCGTGGGAGATATTCTTCGGCTATCTTTTGTATGTCGCAGTCGTATGAACGAATGATGTCCTCCACCTGGTACATGTAGAGGACATAGGCCACGAGATTCTGTTTTCTTAGTTTCTTGGCTATCAACATTGTTCGTTTGTGTTATACGGAAAAATGTGTTATCGGCCTGCTCCTGGCTTGGACAGTATAATCCACACAAAGCCTACGAGTCCGGCTACTGTAACTATGGCTCCGATACCCTTGTTGATAAGGCGTATGGTATCGACCTTAACGCGGTTTCTTATCTTGTTTATTATATATGTAAGAGCGAACCACCATAGCAGTGCTCCGCCAAAAATGGCAAGATATCCCAGCCCCTGTTCCCAGTGGTGTTCCGGAACAACAAATTCGAATCTTGCCATCAGTGCAATGAATAGAAGTATTATAAGCGGGTTGGAGAAAGTGACAAGAAATCCGGTGAGGCAGTTGTGCTTCAGGGATCCCCGGTTAGTGTTTACCGGACGCAGGTTGCCTGTCGGGTTGCTCATGTATGTGTAAATGCCGAAAAACATCAGCAATATGCCTCCGACAAGTTTGAACCAGAACATGTTTCGCGGGTTTTCTACGAAATCCATGACGAAACTCATGCCAAGCAGAGATATTGCTGCATATATGATGTCGGATATTGCTGCCCCAAGACCTGTGACAAGCCCGTATAGCCGGCCTTTGTTCAGTGTGCGTTGGATTGTCAGAATGCCGACAGGCCCCATGGGGGCACTTGCCAAAATGCCGACAATTAGGCCTTTTATGACCAATTCCAAGGTGTTTACCGGTTGAATCCACATACGCAGTTTACAAAGTACGGATTTTTTTTTCATTTAGGTGACATTTTCAAATAAAAAAAGTGTGTTATTACAAAGAAAATACTAACTTTGCCATTAGAATAATCTTAATATCTATATTCCATATTTAATAAAATGAACAAGAAACCTTATGTGATTGGCTTGGACCTCGGTGGTACCAACTCAGTGTTTGGCGTTGTGGACAAGGACGCCCGTATTATAAAGTCTATTTCTCTCCCTACGGCAGGCCATGGTACGGCAGAAAAGTATGCCGGGACCTGTGTCGAGGCTCTGTTGCCTGTTATAGAGGAAGTCGGAGGCATAGAGAAAATCAAGGCGATGGGTATCGGTGCTCCCTCTGCCAATTATTATTCCGGCTGTATCGAGGATGCTCCCAATCTGGAATGGCCGGGCAATGTTCCTCTGGTGAAGATGTTTCAGGAGGCTCTCGGCATTCCGGTCGTGATGACCAACGATGCCAATGCTGCCGCTATAGGTGAGATGACTTACGGCGCAGCGCGTGGTATGAAGAACTTTATCGAGATAACGTTGGGCACAGGTGTTGGCAGCGGTGTTGTTGTCAACGGTCAGTTGGTATACGGCCACGATGGCTTTGCCGGAGAGCTGGGGCATGTCATAGTGGAGAAGAACGGACGTGAGTGCGGATGCGGGCGTCGCGGTTGTCTGGAGTGTTATTGCTCCGGTACAGGTATTGCGCGTAGCGCAGTTGAG
>CAMWRK010000176.1 GCA_947176655.1 uncultured Prevotellaceae bacterium
GAACACCACTGATACTGTCCTCCATTATAACTTACCATATCAAGAACAGTGTAACTTGGATCTAAAGTAACTTTCTCTATATATAATTTGGAATCTCCTTTAGATGCCACTTTGGGATAAATGAATTCACTCTCGTTGAGATTCTGAGAAGATAGCATAGCATAAGACGGAACATATATTTTCTCAGCCTCATCATAAGCATCTTGAAAACCCTCCGCTGAATTGCTTAGAGCTTGTAACATTTCCGGAATAACTGCAATGAATGATTTGACATCTTTGGTATACATCTCACAAGAGAAAACCAATGCTCCATTATAAGCGGCAGCACAAACTGGTTTTTCAGATGCTGCATGAAGAGCTGCCATATTCGCAATATCTGCATTATATGACTCCGGAAGGTTAAAACCTAACACAAGACTCAGATATAATACCTGAGGATTAAGCGTGTGTATATTTACAAAATACTGTGTGCCATTATACTGAAATCGAAGACTTTCATCTTCATCAGTAATATTTGTACAGTACTTTTTCAAGGCATTATAAATTTCAGTTTTTGCCTTGATTTGTGCCGGGGAGAGTTGTGCGGCATTATTTGCCAAACAACCCACCACGACAGCAATAATGATTAAGAAAAATTTCTTCATTTTAGCTTTAATTGTTACGTAGCATTTTAACGGCATCAAATGATTTCGTATCTCCAAGAGAAGCAGCCTGCTCTGTATAGTAGGAGGCAAGACTATGATTTACTTCTGTTCCTCTTCCAAAACGATAACATGCACCCAAATTTTTATACACTTCAGCAAGGAGGTCTTCCTCAAGTGCAGTCGGATTTTGAACAGCCTGTGATAAATATTTGAACGCTAATGCGTAATCTTTCTCAAAAGGCTCCTCTCCAGTATAATATACCGTTCCGAGAATTGCCGCACCGAATGTATTGCCATTGTCAGCCGCTTTACGCATATACTCCATGCCTGTTCTGGGCTCACTATGTAGAATGTCTCCCGTTATATATTCGACACCAAGAGCCCACATTGCATTAACATTTTCCAAGTCAGCAGATTGGCGAAGGTAATTGATAGCTTCCTGTGTGTTCTTAGTTACACCTTCTCCTTCCTTGTACATATTGTATAAGCGGAACATAGAATATGCGTTTCCAGCCTCTGCCGCCTTTTTATAATACGTAGATGCAGTGTACATATTTTTTGCCACACCTGCACCATTCTCGTAACACATTCCTACACCTGCATTCCCTTCAGGATAATCAGCATCAGCAGCTTCTTTGTATAAAGCATAACCTTTTGATTCATTCTCAGCTACTCCTCTGCCTGTGAGATACATCCACGCAAGTTGTGAATATGCGTTTCCATATCCTTCGTCAACTGCCTTTTGATACCATTTAGCTGCTTCCGTATCGTCAGCATCCACTCCCAGACCATAGTAGTAAATATCGCCAAGAACTTTATATGCGTTCGGAACCTCTTGCTCTGCGGCAGCCGCGATGTAGCGGGCCGCCTCCGTATAATTAGGCTCACATCCTAAACCCATAAGATTGATATATCCATATTCAAACCATGCACGAGGAAGTCCAGTCTGTGCAGCAGATTTGATATATTCGTATCCTTTTTTAGGATCCTTCGTTATATATCCCTCAAGACCGTCACGAGTAAAGCATCCAATTTGTAGAAGTGCTTCGCCATTATTCTGTTCAGCAGCTTTATAATACAGATTTAAGCCATCTTTAATATTCTGAGCCACATAGGGCTGTTCACTACCATAAAGATAGAGCCGTCCGAGTTCAGTTTGTGCATCATCATCACCTAAATTGGCGGCAGATCGTAAGAACGCCAAATAGGATGAATCGTTCTTTGGCACATGTACTCCCTCCTTATACATCTGTGCTGTGAGATAATGTGCTCCCGCATTTCCCTGTTTTACGGCCTTTTGGGTGAGATCCCAAGCTTGCTTATAGTCTTTCATTACCCCCGTTCCATACAAGTAGCAGTAGGCTAACGCAACTTGTGAGGGTGCATAGTTCTTTTTTGCTGACTTTGTAAGCCAAAGTGTGGCTTGATTATAGTCTTGTTGTACACCTCCATTACCATTAAGGTAGCAATAGGCAAGATGATACATTGCCTCCTTGTCGCCTTTTTCAGCATACCTCTTGTAGAATGAGGCATCCTGTGCCGAAAGGCTGAATGCGATGCCCACCATGAGCATCAGCATTAAAAGTTGCTTGATTTTCATATTATATTGTTGTATTATTTTAGTCATAGTAACCTAAGTTTTCAAGGGTCTGAATAACAGCAGAACCATCACTAAAGCCAGCTGCCTTTGCTTTTTTAGCATACATTTCGGCCGTCTTATAGTCGTGATTATTGAGATAGTATTTAGCCAAAGGTCCGTATGCGGCTGCATAGCCTTGATTTGCGAGCTTTTGTACTTGCTGATAATCGCCATTTGCAAGAGCCGTTTTAAGAAGAGTAGCATTATTATCGGTTTTAGGCTCTTCTTTAACAGTAGGTTTTGATTCCTCCTTCTTAGCCACTGGTGTTGCAGGAGTTTCCTCTTTCTTTGTAGGCTGTACTTCGGGTATGTCTGAGGGAACCGTTTCAACAACTTCTACTGCTACTGTATCTATTGCTTCTACAGTATCTTCAGGTATTATTATTTCTTCATCTTTATTACCTGATGGCCAAATAAGAATAAGGATTACAATAGCTGCAATTATGCCGGCGATAGCAAACCAAATTCTTTTGGTGTTTGAGTGAGTTTCATCTTCGTATTCTGCCACATAACCCGATTCTACCTGCTCCACAACTTCTTCCGGAGTTGCCGCCTCTAATTTTGCGGACGGTGCTTTCCATGTCACAGTTGCCGGTTGCCCTTTGAGAATAGCCTCAGAGTATTCTTCCAACTGTTGTGCTGTCGGTCTATCCCATGTCTCTTTGGCAAGACAAGACTGCATAACCATATTTAAGTCTTTTGACCACTTATTATCCAGAGACGGCATTTCGGCGCCATTCTTCTGCATACCTCCTCCAAGACCGCTAAAAGGCAATTCTCCTGTCGCAAGCTCATATATTGAAACACCAAGCGACCATATATCCGATGCCTTAACAGGAGATGGATCGGCTTCAAACCGTTCCGGTCCCATATACGCTGTTGCTCCTGCTCCTACCGCACGTTTAGATTGCTTACGCATAGTAGAGCGGATCTTTTTACTTATACCGAAATCAGTAATCAAATAGCGATTATTGTCATCAACAAGGATATTATCCGGCTTAATATCCTGATGAATGATAGGTTCAGGCATATTGTGCAGGTGTCTCAATCCGGCAGCCACATCATGAATGAATTGCCAAAGATCATACTCATCCATTTTCCCGGCTTGAGTAGTAGAGGCTCCTTTAGCGCAATATTTCATTACCAAATAGGGACGTTGCTCCCATACGTCGAAATATGTGGTGGTAAGAAGATTAGGATGTGATATACCCTGAGTTGTAATATATTCACTCTTGAACTCTTCAACACCACGCGGGTCGAGAGATATATAAATTTTGATAGCTACATCTGTATCAAGCACTTCATCATGTGCTAACCAGACTTCACCAAAGCTACCGCTTCCCTTAAACTCCTTTAAGGTATAGCGGTCTTTTACTTTTGTTCCAATTTTCAGATCTGCCATAAGAATTTCACTGATTGTTTAAGGGATTCTCATTTATATTATCTTTCTTAGGATTGGTCGGAGTCAAAGGATTATCAACTGGCTCCTTCTTCATCTTATCCTTTATTGGAGTAAGTCTGTTATCGTCTTTTTTCTCTGTTTTATCTCCTTTCTCTATTTTAGTTAGACCATTTGGTTTGGATGCAACGGTATCCTTCTTTTGTTCCACCTGTTTCTTTATCTGCTCGTGGACAGTAGGTTTTTCCGTACTTTCTTTATATGATTCTTCAGTTTCAATTTCTTCTTGCTTGTCGGACAAAGAATCTTTTGCATGGATACTGTCTGATACCTCAGAAAAAATGGAGTCTGTCGGAATCGTCTCCTTAATAGAGTTTGAGCCACTACTTCTGCCTAAATAAAATGCGGCAGCGATAGCTACTATAACTAAGAAACCGATACAGGAAAAAAGAAGAACCCTTTTCCCTCTGCTACTGGATTTGTTGGTTGAGGTGGCAATCGGTATGGTAGCCCATGAACTTTCAGGTCCATCGGTTATTTGACAAAGAATAGCCGTAACGTTATCATACCAGCCGCCTCTTTCTGCTGCTACCCATAGTGCTTCTCGGCATTCTTTCATCGAAGAAGTATGGGTGCGAATAATATCTTCTATATTTTCTTCAGGCAAAAGCTGACCATTTCCATCATAAGTCTTCCTGTCACGGAGAACACCCGAAAGGCCGTCACTACATAACAAGATTATGTCTCCCTTGCCAACATTTAAAGTTTTACTTTCGGGTTTAGCATCTTTAGTGGGGTCTCCGAGACTACGTGTGATAATGTTATTTTGAGGATGGTCAAAAGTTTGATCATAAGTCAGCAGACCCTTATTGACCAACTCCTGTACGTATGAATGGTCTTGTGATATAAGACGAATTCCTGATTTTTCGTTGAATATGTAGGCACGGCTATCCCCACACCAACTAATAGTCAATTCATTATTGAAAAGCCAAGCTAAAATTATGGTGCTACCCATACCTTCTCTGCTATTGTCTTTTCTCGCCTCTGTCTTGATATTCTTATCTGCTTGCTTTATTACAGTTTCCAGATATTTCTGACGTGATTGTGAGGT
>CAMWRK010000177.1 GCA_947176655.1 uncultured Prevotellaceae bacterium
GTTCAGGACTATGGAACCGTTGAAGCCGGCGGGTATTTCCAATGCCTCGCGCAGAGTGATGGATATTGTCTGACTGCCGTTGGTTCCGTTGCGCAGCGTAAGGCACGACTTAGCACCGTTCCACGCCGCCCAGCCGTATACCTCGGCCTTGCTGCCTGTCCAGGGATCGCCGCCCACCCAATGGGCATCCATGAGCACATCGGCATTGTCGCGCTGCCACTTGATGCAGTCTGCCAAGTCTGCCCACAGTTTGCCACCGTTAATACTGTTCATCAGGTCATAGTCGTTGTACAGTTCCACCATGCCGCTGCCGCAGGCAAAGGCACAGCGCAACTCGTTGAGGACACTCTCGTAAGTACGCGGATTGCTGGCTGGAGGCCCGAACTTGGTGAGCATGAATCCGTGGGTCATCAAAGTATTGATGGGGCATATCGGAGAGTTGGTGACATAGTTCTGATGCACCAGATTGTCACGATACGTAATCCAGTTCTCGCGACTGTTGCTGTTGTTGCCTATCTCGCCGTGGTCGTTTTCCTGACGCCATGTGGCATCGGAAATCTGATACCAGAACGGAGAAGCCCACGTACCGACAGTGGTATTGAAGAATATGTCCTCCTTGAGATTCTCGCGCACATACTGCTCCAGGCGTATGATGCCCTCGGCATTCTCGTTGCCTGTGTCGCCGTTGTCGGGACCTACGGCAGAGAACTGTGCCGAAATGCCGTCGAACTTAAAGAAATTGAACTCACCCTTGCCGTCTATGTTCTGGTTCTTCACCAGATTCTCTGCTGCCGCCAGGAATGTCTCGTAATACTGAGGGTTGGATAACTGCATTCCTCCCCTGCTGCTCCAGTAGTTGCGGCGATAGTTGCCACTCTGGCCATAGCCTCCGACAGGGCCGAGCCATGCTCCGCAACCGGCTCCCATATCTGCGGCCAGGGCAGCAATGTCTTTCATTTCGTTGGGGAATGCACTGTGGAAAGTCCATGTACCGTAGTTGTCCCAGCCGTCGTCGATAATGAAACTGGCCGGACCGACACCGTATTTCTCATACAAATTCGTCTTCCACTGTTCCAGGACATCAAGCACCTTGTCGGCCTGCATATTGGTGTGTTCGCTGCCCGGAGCAGCATTGTTGCGGTTGATGTTCAGTTCGTACCAGCTGATATAGCAGGGAAATGCGCGCCAAGGCACGGCACGTTCGCGCTCGCTGTAGGCCAGGAAAGAACGACGTTTCTGAGTCTTGCGGATATCGGCCTCGCCCTGTCTGCCGTCCTGTGCTATTAATCCGACAACGGCGGCCACCTTCCAGGTCTCGCCGGCCTTCAGCGTCACATTGCGGCTCCAGCGTCCCTGCATGTTGACAATATCGGTGGTGATGTCCGCGCCTTCCTTGGCCTCGTACACTTCTGCCTTACACTCGCACGTCGAAACTATGTCACCCTCTCTGTTGTCGCAGAAGACTCGGACAGTAAAATCGCCGTCGTTTGGAGCCATGAATGTGAAAGAGTTGTTCTCCTTGGACGTGCCAGTATATCCATGATGATAATCGCTGGCCACAATGCCGCCGTTTCCGTCAAGAAGGTCGGCTCCGTCAAGATCGAAACGTTTGCTGCCGCTCTTGTACGTGACAGTGACCACCACTCTGTCATTCTTCTTCAAAGACACCTTACTGCTGCTATAGGTGTAGTATGTCTTGTCACTGCCGGCCACTTCCTTCACACGCATCGGCACGTCGGCAGAGGCCATCTGTGTCCAGGCCGAGGCCGAGACAGTGGCATCAATCGGTGTAGCTTTCAGAGTCCACATGTCCTCGCCTCCGTCAGCACCGCCAACGGTATTGTAGGCCGTAGGCGTTTCCAGACCGGCAAAGATCCTGTCGTTCATAATCACCTTGCCGCGTGTGTTGCCTATGGCCGCCGGCTTGCTGCCTGCAGCCTTGGAGTCGACATTATAGGTCATGGCCACAACATCGTACATGTCCACGTCACCTATGCCTGTCAGTTCCATCTCGGTGCGCAGATAGTGGCTGCCGTCACGCAACACGGCACGCCACACTATTTCTACCTCCTCACCCTTATAAGCGTATTCAAACACAGCCTCCAGAGCCTTGCCGGCAAAGTGTTCGGCACCGCCTATGGCATCGGGACGTGCAGACAAGTCTACGGCACCAAAACTCTTCAGCCTCATCTGGCTGGCAGCTACTTTCTCGCCTGCCCCGAAACCGACAACGAAGAGTTCCGTGCCAGCCATCAGATTCATGGCTTTGCTGCCGAGGAAATACACAGATTTTTCACCACGCAGGAAACTTGCTGCCAATACATTATTATATAAGGTATACACAGAGCCGTAGTTCTCGCTCATGGCTGTTCCGACGGCATCCTGCTGCTTTGGATAGACCCATGCGCAGGTGTAAGGTTCACTGTCACGCAGAACCGGCATATCGTGATACTCCACAGATATTGTCATCGTCTCGTTGTCCACATTGACAACGGCAAACTTGCCTTCCTTCTGTGCTGCCACCACATCGCCTGGAGAAAGCATACCCACGACAGTGACCGTCTGGCCGTCGGTCAGCGTCTGTCCGTTTACCACTACCTCGCCCTCGTCCAAGACAACGGTGTAGGTATACATCTTCACCTCAGAGACTGTCCAGCGGCTGCCGGCATCTCCGCTGGCATTGCTTTGCCACAGACCGACGGTAATGGATGTATTGTCGGGAGCGTTCTGATCCTTGCCGCCGTACCAGTTCATGTATTGCGAAGCTGCTCCGCCAGAGGTGTTGAACGGAGCAAACTGGTAGACGTCACTGCCGTCTACAGTCACCCTTGTCGCTCTCCACGGCTGTGCCGTGCTCTTGTCGTCAACAAGCTTGGCAAAGTTCTTGCCGCTGCTGTAACTCGAAGCACGGGTATATGACACCCACTTGTTTCTGTCCACACTGTAGACATAATAGGAATTGGTCTTGCCGCTTTCGGCATAGAATGCGAAACGTCCGGCATTGGCCTCTGTCTCTGTGGGAGACGTGTAGGAGGTCATTGTCAGGCCGTTGCCGTTCCTCAACACATACATGTGCTCAGGACTGTCCACTGACGTGGAAGCCCCAATAACATCTGTCTGCGCCCAAGCCGCCAATGCAGTTGGCAGAATCATGGCCAACAGATAAAAAAACTTTTTGTTCATGGTAATACAAGTTATATCTAATTATACGTTATCAGCAGACACGCCCATACGAGTCATTGCCCTTACAAATTTACAATTTTATTTGCTCTGAAGCAAACATTAACGGAATCAAATACAACGTCATCAACAAAAAGAATGCCTATGATGTTATCTGCCGAGTTATAGTTGCGGACAGAGTTACGGCAGGAAAATAAACACTGTTATCTTGTGCGGTTCGCCACAAATCGCTAACTTTGCACATAGCAATGCCAACAGGAAAACAAGAGATATACTAAGGATGCAAGAAGGAATGTTCAACCGTTCGGAACTGCTTCTCGGGAGCGAGGGCATGGAGGCTCTTGACCGCGCCGCCGTGATAGTTTTCGGCGTAGGTGGCGTAGGATCATGGTGTGCAGAAGGTCTGGTGAGGGCAGGCCTTACGCATCTGACGATAGTAGACAGCGACAAAGTGTGCACGACAAATCTGAACCGCCAGCTTATGGCTACGGTGAACACCATAGGAACCCCAAAGGTGGAGGCCATGAAAAAACGTCTTCTGGAGATAAATCCGCAGGCGGAAATCAATGCCATCGACACTATGTACACGGCGGAAACGGCAGAGACATTCCACCTGGATCAATACGACTATGTCATAGATTGCATAGACTCGCTGCGGGACAAATGCGACCTCATACTGCGCGTTACGGCCATGCACTGCCCGGTACTGCTCTGCAGCATGGGGGCAGCCCTGAGGATGGATCCGACGAAGATAAGGATGGCGGAGTTCGGCAAGGTGCATGGCGATGCCCTTGCACGTGCCGTGCGCAACAGGTTCAAAAGGGACAAGACCATGCCGCGCAGGAAATTTCTATGCGTATACAGCGAAGAGCCGGCCATGGAGAACAGAACCGGCGGCAACATTGTCAGCGAGGAGCTGAAATTCAACAAGGTACAGACCAACGGCTCTTTTTGTCACATCACCGCCATTTTCGGCATGACACTGGCAGGACATGTGATAAAGTCTATCGCCGGAAAAACGGAACAGAAGTAAGACTACAAACCAACCCTCATTTACAACCTTCGGAGCTCCGGACATGTCAATACCATATATTTTGAGCCGGACTCCCCAAGGGATTCGGCTCAAAAATAACGACGACAGGAAAATCACTACACGGCGACAGGAACTCTACCCTATTACTACACGTGTCCACCCGTGTATGTCAGGCTCCATGCCGTACTGTATGGCACGCAACTTGTTGTAGAGTTTCGTTGAAACGGGACCTGGCTGTCCGTCCTTGGAAATGACATAGCTGCGTTTGTTCTCCAAGTCGTCTATACGCTCTATGGGAGATATTACCGCTGCCGTACCGCATGCACCGGCCTCCTCGAAAGTGTCCAGTTCATCCTCGGGAATGGGTCTGCGCTCCACCTTCATGCCGAGATCCTGCGCCAGCTGCATCAGGCTCTTGTTGGTGATGGAGGGCAGGATGCTTGTGGATTTAGGGGTGATGTAGGTGTTGTCCTTGATGCCGAAGAAGTGGGCCGCGCGGCAGAGGGCAATGTCCTTCTTCTCCTTGCACTCGAGATAGACCGCGCACGAATCGCCAGGGGCGTGGGCGTGGG
>CAMWRK010000178.1 GCA_947176655.1 uncultured Prevotellaceae bacterium
ACCTGTTGCCGGCAGCCTGTTCGGGCAGGTCGGGACAGCAGCCGGCAAGGAGCACAGCCCACAGGAGCAGGACAGGAAAGATGTAAACAAGGTATTTCATATTCAATATCATATCTTTTACAGAATGCTTTCCACATGGCATCCGCCATTCATCGCGGCATACATTTCCCGGCCTCTCTCTTCATCTCCCTTGTCGCCGGCGACTCCACCTTTACCCTGAAGTCTGCTATCTCCGCAGCCTTGCTCCTCATCCGCACCGTATCGCCCATATTCTCGTAGAGCTTCATCTGACGGTAGAGCGGGTATATGCGGTTTGGAACCATGCGGAAAGCGTGCGCGTACAGCGAGTCGGCCATGCCGTACTCCTGCATGTCCTCGCAGTTGCGTCCCATGAGGATGTGAAACATCGGATCAGCACTCAGCATGGCTCCACGGCTCAGCATGGCGTTGCTGTCGTTATACCTGCCGGCACGGCGCAGCAACATGCCGAAGCCGAACAGGAACCTGCGGTCGTCGTCCAGTCGTGGCAGCAGCTCGTAATGGTCCTTGATGAAGACCTCGTTGTCAACGTATGCAAACCTGCCGTACACGTCCTTCGCCTCTCTCCTCGGCAGGAGCATGGCACAGACCGCAACGCCCAATGCCACGGAACCAGCCAGTGCGCACGCCCTCCCTACACACGAGGTGCTCACGTGTCCGGTGTCTGCCGCCGTGGCGACAATGACGGCCAGGACTACGCCGAAGGCCGGAATGCTGAGCGGATATGAGAACAGGGAGAATACCGACAACGCCACCATGCCGTAAAACAGCGGATGCGAAACCCTCCGCAGCCGGCGTGCAGCAAGGGACATGATGACGGCCGTCAGAGCCAGCCCCACCAGCCCCTGCTCCACGGCAATGCGCATGGGCTCGTTGAAGGGCATGTCGGCTATCCCCACACACTCCGTGAATGCCGACTCCGGATGCGCCGCAAAGTATGCCGCCTGGCTCTCCCCCAGGGCATGCATGTATCCGCCAGTGCCGGTGCCTAACAGAAGATTGTCCGTCCACGCCCCGAACGAGGCCAAAAGCATAAGTACACGGCTGTTGGCCGAACCCTGCTTTATGAGATACAGGGACACGGCGGCTATGGCGGCACACAGCGCAACCATTTTCCGGTACCTTATTATATATGTACGGTACAGCATTGCCAGACACACGGCGTATGACAGCAGTGCCGCCCTGCTCCATGCCGCCGGAAGCACCACCAGCAGCAAGCACCCAGCCGCCGCCAGCATCCTGTCGTGCCTCTCCCTGTATGCTGCCGTCACCACGGACAGCATCACGGCCAGGAAGGCACCGAACGGTGCGGGGTTGAAGAAACTCCCCGTCATGGCATACAGGTGGTGTCCCGACGCACTGTAACCGAACAGCTGTGCCAGCCCTGTCACCGCCTGCCAGCACCCGAGTGCGGCGCAGACATACGCCCACACGCGTCCGTCAATGCGTGCCAGGGGCAGACAGCGCAGCAGCATGTAGAGCGACACCCATCCGCAGGTGTGCAGGAACACACCCGCACACGGCGTGTGCGACACGGCCAGTGTGTTGCACACATAGTATGCGAACCATACTGCCACCCACAGGTCTATCTTGCCAATAAAATCCTTTCCCATTTTATCGTGTCCGTCTCCCTGTCCTTCGAGTAACTTATCATCTGCACCACGCCCACGACGTATTCCTCAGGCACCAGCCCCCAGTAGCGCGAGTCCATGGAATCGTGCACATTGTCCCCGGCCATGAAGTAGTAGTTGTGTCTCCAGCGGTGTCTGGCTGCCGGCACTCCGTCGAGCAGCACACTGTCACTTTCCCAGTCCACGGTCACACTCTTTCCCGTCTCATACTCCAGCAGGCTCCCGTATACCGTCCCTTCCTTCGCCCCCAGTGCAGTGATGTCGCCCCGGCGCGGTATGTACAGCGGTCCCATGTGCTTGAAGGTCCACCCCACCCGTTCGTCAAACGGGTACACAGCCATCGCTGCTGCATCGTAAGCATCATCCGGCACTGTCTCCAGGCGCTCCTGTTCCTGTCTCAGCCCCAAGGTGCCGCCGTAGTTGTTGCAGCGGTAGTGTCCGTCCTCTATGGAGAGCGTGTCGCCCGGCAAGGCGATGCAGCGTTTGCAGTACACATAGTTTATCCTGAACGCCATGCGCCCTCCTACCTGCGGATAGTTGAACACCACGATGTCGTTGTGTCTCAGCCGGCGCAACCCCTTCATGCGCATGCTCCTCAGCTCCTGCCCGCCTTCCACAAAGTCGAAGTCCGTGTATATCCTCGCCCCCATTATGAGTTTGTTTACAACCACACGGTCACCCGGAATCAGCGTGGGTGCCATTGACCATGTCGGGATTATGAACTGGTCGGCAACGAATATGCGGACTGCACAGTATGCCACGGCCATGATGCAGCACGCCGCCATTGCCAGCATGCCGCCATACGCAAAGTGCTCTGTTATGGAACGTAGCAGTTTCAAGGATGCAGTCTTGATTGTTGTCTGTATGTAGATAAGCCTGTTGCTCAAGAGCGAACCGTTATCAAGTAGCAGAGCCTGCCTGTTCTGACTAATTGATATGCGGAACATTCCTGACGCAATACCCTTTTAGGATATATTCTCCGGTTGCCGTCTCTACGACTGCCAGCAACTGGTCATCCAAGGCTGCGATGTAACATGCTGGCTGTGGCATTTTCACTCTTGAACACAGTTCTCCGTCCCAATCATATACCAGAACTATGTCTGAACTATCCGTTCCACTCATAAATTCAGATTCCGAATACAATACATATACATAGTCGTCTGTTGTGCATAAATCAATATATCCAACAATAGAATTGTCGCTTGGCAGAACTCTGCTCAGTCCATTGCGTGTCACACATTCATAGTTGGGCGATTGCTCACGCTGGGAACTGATACGATGTATGCTGTCATTGGCAATCTCGAAAAAATCAATATTCTTGGAATTGTATATAAATGCCACAAATTTATTCTGCTTCGGGTGTTTCTCCATTCTGCCTTGATTTGACAAAAACTTATGGAATGTATTGAAGTGACTGTCATTATAATTATATACTCTGAATGCACTGGTAACCACATTATCGTTTTTGTCAAATAAGACATACTGGTATTCATCTGCATATACACCCATACCGACATAGCGGTTACTGTCTACTGGGATTATCTGACAAAATTGGGCATTTTCAATATCGTATCTGTGAACGTTGGTATTCTCCAGATCTATGTGATTCAAATCGTAGGTAACTATACAATGTGTTTCATCACTGAACACGACAAAACTCGAATCGCACATGTATCCCGTGCAACCAAGCGGTATTTCTTTCTCGCCATGTCCAATTTCACCGAACCTGATCAACGCATCTTGTTTACGAAAATCTCTCAATGAAAAACTTTTGCCATTATGAAAATCCAACAGGACTATTTTTGTGGCATTTTTGCTGCCACTGGCATACAATCCTTCAATAAGTCCGGAATCATCACCAGACAATGAGAGCTCCACTACACAATTCTCGTCTGACAATATTATGTCGTTAGTCGAGACGGAACGGGTACATGCACATAACATGCATGCCATAAATTCCAAAAACAAACAATATTTCATAATCTTATTTACACGGTTTTGCTGACATTTTACCTATTATCACAACCTTTTCCCCCATAGCGCATTTGTCTGTGTTTCCGCAACACCAAAGATCTATGACATTATCTTCCTCCTGAGCAAGAGCCTCTACGTTTCGAACGGTAAGATCTGAGAAAGAAGCGGTAGGATGGTACATCTGCATATAAATGGCTGATGCTAATACACAAGATACGACTACTGCAAATAGAATCCCCTTTTCATTTTCTTATAGTAATTATTGACAGTTAAGTCAGATTGATTACTTTTACTAATTTTACCTTTAATCTCCATGTTCATTATCAGATGCAAAAACCTCAATCAATCATGCGAAGACGACCATGAATAACTATAGTCTTTCCTGTTATTTCATCCTTTCCTGTAGAACAGGCACCAGTATTTCCTTCACATTTGAATCTGGTTATATCACCCTCCTGCGTCAATGCCTCATCTTCCGCCAACGCCTCGACGTTAGCCAGCAACGCTCCGCCCAACTTTGTCCTGCCATACTCATTGTAGGCACTGTAGCCTGCAACAAACGCTGCTGCAACGGCTATTGCATATAAACTCTTCATGTTCATGGTCTCTGAGTTTTTATGGTATGTTTAACTGTCAACATTATAGTGAGCATCCAGCTTCCGTTTGAGTATTTCCAACAAGAAACGTCCTCCAACCGGCCATATTGGCGTTACTTCAGATAATGTTTTACCAGTATGGGGTTCGAGGCATCTGATATGGAGGACAGAATGCCGACATCCACCAAGTTCGGATTTCCAATATCCTCTATGCAGTCCCTCAAATCAGCAGGACTCCAGGATGTAGTAAAGCCTTCGTCCGACGATGCCACTATCTTCATTGGTATGCAGGGTAACGACCGGCACTCCTTATAATCCACTCCATTATCCAAACGCATACCGCGTCCGTCCTTGACGTTCCACACAACGCTGCCGACAGCGAAATTCACCATGAGGACATCGCCTGCACAGAATATGCCGCTTATCAGGGTGCCCTCTCCATTTCCCTTTTCACTTCCATGTAAACATCGGTGGACGGCACATCAA
>CAMWRK010000179.1 GCA_947176655.1 uncultured Prevotellaceae bacterium
AAGAATGTTTCGTTTGGTTTATCTGGGTACTACAATATACAAAAAGAAGCGGGAGATCCGTACTCTGTTGCTTATCTCGTGTTCCTGGCCTTCGAACTTGCCTTCTCAGAAAGATAAGCAACTCCGAAGCCCACGCCGATATGAACACAATACCCCTTTATGGAAAAACAGATAAAATGCACTAAGGCATCCGTTACCCCTAAAGGGGATGCGTATAAACACATCCCGAGGACATCTACTGTTGCATCATCACTTCTGAGAGTTCGGAGTGTTCGAAGTTCGGAACTCAGCGATGAGCGTTCAAGTAAACGCCTTTCTACATAAAGTAGTGACTCTTTCTTCCCACCTCATACAGTTTTGCCATTAATGTTTGTATAAACGTCTTCCGGCCAGTCCGATGATGCCCGCCTTGGTTGGTTTTTCCTTCCTTCTTCGGCTCGGCGTAGGCAGTCTTGATGATTAACTGTGTAGAGCACGTCTACGGTATTAAATCGCTCAATGACATTAAAGAGTCAGCACAAAGATATAGAAAAATGCTAAATAAATGCAAACAAGTCTGGAGAATCTTCAATAAATTCATGAGAATTGTGCTTCAGATTGTAAAAACAGACTCCGGATATGTCTGTGTGTTGTGCCTGTGTCAGAAAAAAAGGTGGGAAGTAAATAGTTAAAAAGCGTTACACGCCTCCAACGGGAATCCGCGTACTAATGTCAGTGGTAAAGTAGTAGTGTCGTTGGCTTTGATTATCTGTATTTTGTATCTGTGTTAAGAAAGGCGTTGTCTGTATATACTGATGTCGTGACAGTGCCGTATTGATGTCGTTACAGTCCTCTTAATAGGAGGACTCCTGTCCTCTCGGTAGGAGGACTGATGCGATGCCGTGGTGAGTGAAGTTTGTTGACACAACGAACTCTTGCCGTCATTAGGAGAATCCCGTGTTTCGTTGCTATACAACACAGGGAAACCCTAATGACAGATTTGGCTTATGGTAATCAAAGCACGTTAATGTTTTTCTTTATCCATCCTTTAACCTTGCCTGTGTTGCGTTCAAAGACAAGATATAGCAGATACGATGTCAACATTGCAATCAGCAACCATGCGATATACAATGATACTGAATATATATTGACCGTTTCGCATTTAGGCGCGCCAAAATGTAAAAGTACAGATATTACTGGGAAATGAACTAAATACAGCGTGTAAGAAAATGCTGCCAAGCGAGTGCCGGTATTGTTCAGTTTAATGGCTATCTTGCTGCTTGGCCTATAATTCACTATTTGTGTAATGAATAAACTTGCAATCAGCCCAAACAGCAGTTCGATATACGGTCTGACGTTCTCCAGATATACGCCACCGAAACGACTTCCGGATGTTAGCTGCAGAGCGCACATCAAACCAATTAGGGCAAGTGCCGAAGCGTATGGCGCGAAACGTGACTTTTTTCCAACATACAAGAAACCAAATGCACCGAGAAGCCAGATGAACAGGTAGTATACCTTCAGTTTGGTAAAAACTGCGAAGCATAGGAATATCACTGTAAGGCCAACATAGCCTTTTGCCTTCTTTACATTAAGAATGCAGCAAGCAAACGCACATAATATGATATAAAACCAAACTTCATAGCTGAGAGACCATAGTGTTGCTATATATGGTTTGCATAATATCCCTTGAAGTGAGAATATGTTGCCAATAAGGGTACTCATTTCTGTTTCTTTGCTGTTGATATGCCTCACAATTACTTCGAGAACGAGAGCGGAAAGCAATGGGAGCACGATTCTTACTGCTCTATCAATGACATAACTGCGGATGTCAAATGTATTGCTGCGGATGCGTTTAATAGCTTTTCCTCCAACAAGGAATCCGGAAAGAACAAAAAAGATTAATACAGCCTCATGTCCAAAGCGCGTTAGGGTGTAAAAAACA
This sequence comes from uncultured Prevotellaceae bacterium, assembly GCA_947176655.1. Classification (GTDB taxonomy): domain Bacteria; phylum Bacteroidota; class Bacteroidia; order Bacteroidales; family Bacteroidaceae; genus Physcousia. The sequence continues at coordinate 1,925 of CAMWRK010000179.1, forward strand.
AACATCAAGGGTGTTTGCTGTTCTGGTTGCAATAAAGAGTATTCAACAAAAAAAGCTCCACGCATATGGCATGCCAATACAGCAAAAGCAGCAAGAAAGCGAACTAAGTCAATCCAATAATAGTGTGTTGCCAGTGAATCATATAGGGGGGGTAATTTGCTTATTCATAAGAAGATATGTATAGGATAAATATGTGTGACATTAATCCACAGGCAGGTAAAATGTCCTCCCTCTGGATTAACGTCATATTTGTTATTGCCGCTATATTGACATGTATGTTTTGTTTGTCAATATGTCAAACGGCATTACTTGTTCAGCGTCAGACCGATGTACATGCCGTCCACTTTGCTTGCCAGACCGGCAACTGAGCTTATGGTGGAGTTGTTGGTGGCATTGCCGGCGGCAGAGACTATCTTGCCGAGGAATTCTGCCAGCTTGTCGGCCTTGAATGCCAGCTGCATGCTGTTGAGTGTCACTTTGCAGTTCATCTTGAAGCTGGTGTACTTGCCAAGAGATTTGCCTGAGGTGAGTTGGCTCACGGTCTTGCCTGCCAGATTGATGGTCAGGTCGCTGTTTTCGATGCTCCACTGGAAGGGGAGCTTCTTGCCGCTGTAGATTACCTGTCCCGTGCCGTCCTGATTGAACGTGATGCTGACTTTTCCTGCCGTGAATCCGATTTTGTCCAGATAGGTCTGCAACTTCTGTTCGGCTGCTTTGCCTGCGGCCATGCTGCCTACGTTGGTCAGCATGTTCTTGCTTTCAAAGGCAATGGCAGGCTGTTTGTAGTTCCATGTGCCTACAAGCGTGTTTGCATTTACTTTGCCTGTACCGAGCAGGCCGGCTACGAAATCGCCTAATTCGCTCAAGGCGTTGCTGCCGCTGCTGTTGTCGGAGTCTGTTGTAGAGGACGAGGAACCTTTCTTCAGGAGGTCGAGAATGTTCTGTGCGTGGCTTTTGGGCGCAGCAAAGGCCAATGCGGCCACAAGCAGGATGAGTGTTTTTTTCATACCGAATGTTTTTAGTTTATGATTGGATAATTTGTGCTACGAGTACCGGCAATGTAAGTGTTGCCAAAGATAGAATCTGTGCAGCAGGCGTGCCTGGTGTCCCTTGGGGCGCGCACGCAAGCAGTGTCGGGTATATGACCAGTCCGATGACCGTGACCCACAGTAGCAGGCGCAATGGCGACAGAATTCCCAGAGACAGCGGCAGGAGCATCAGAATGACTCCTGGCAGGAGCAAAAGCAGCGATGCCATGTATTTTGTCCGATATATTGCCCCGGTGCCATGGAGCCGTGTTCGCAACAGCGAGATGTAGGCCTGTTCATAACCCAGCCTTGCGGTGAGCAGGGGCAGTGTCGGAAATGTCAGCGCATAGATTATCGCAAAGTCGGTGTATGCCCTGTTGTCCAGAACCATGCTCGTGACAGTGAGCACGATGGATGCCAGCAGTCCGTTGCGCATCTTCTGCCGTAGCTTCGGATGGCGCAGACGCATCTTTATTTCGCATGACATTAGTCCGCTCCAGTTCCATAGGCCTATTCCGGAGAGACGCAGTGTTGTCCTGTCGCACATGTGCAGGAATATGTTCCAGCATGCCAGATAGACGTATCCGCTGAGTATGAACAGCCCAGTTAGCCACCATTGCGGCCATATTGCCGGTAACCAGATGAAGTTTATGGGTGTGAAGGCCATGCGCAACAGGTATGCTGTGCGTACATGGGCAAGCCTTACGGGCAATGCCCTGTATGGAGACGTGTCCAATGGCGGTGTGCTTTGGCTGAACCAGCGCAGAACCTGGTCTGTGAGAAGAAGGAACGGCAGACTCTCGTCAATGGAGAGGCCTGCTGCTTCCAAGGTATGTGCCAATGCGAGGCTTACATAAATCCAAAGAATGGTTTTCAGCGAGAAGACGATTATGTTGCGGGAGAAGTGCGCATTGCGCCGCTCACGGATGTATTCGTGGCGGCACAATGCTGTTATGTCTCTCACTGCATTCTTCATTTGCGTTTTTTCCAGCCTATCCGCGCAGAGTTTTCACGGTTTCCTGAAGGGCGGCTATCTTGCTCTCGGCGTCAGCCAGTTTCTTGCGCTCCAGTTCCACTACCTGTGCCGGTGCGTTCTGTACGAAGCGTTCGTTGGACAGTTTCTTCTGTATGCCGCCCATGAAGCCCTGAAGACGTGCTATCTCGGCCTCGGCTTTCTTTATTTCTGCCTCTGCGTCGATGAGGTTGCCCAGCGGCACGGCATATTCGTGTGTGCCAACCAGGAACGCCTGGCTGCCGTCGCCTTTCTGCGCCACATAGCATATTTCGCCTACGGTGGCCATCTTGCAGACAATGCTTGCCATGGACTGGCACTGTGTGATGCGTGTTTCGCCATCTGCCGTCACCACTTCCAGAGTGAGCGGTTCGCGTTGGGCTATGTTCTTGCTTTGGCGCACGGCACGTACTCCGGACACAATCTGCTTGAGCTGTTCAAATTCAGCTATCAGCCCGGCATCCTCCGCCGTGGGGGCATCCATGACAAGTGTGCTGGTCATGATGCTTTCACCCTGTCTGCGCTCGGCAATGTGTTGGTACAGTTCCTCGGTGATGAAGGGCATGAAAGGATGTATCACCTGCATGAGCTGCTCGAAGATGTGCATGGTGGCCTCCAGTGTCTTGCGGTCAACTGGTGCCTGATATGCGGGCTTGATCATTTCCAGATACCAGCCCGAGAACTCGTCGGTGAAGAGCTTGAACATGGCCATCAGTGCCTCGTTCAGGCGGTACTTACCGTAGAGGTCG
>CAMWRK010000180.1 GCA_947176655.1 uncultured Prevotellaceae bacterium
AAGACTGCATACGAGATCAGCCTCGGTCGCGTTGGCTCGGAGATGTGTATACGAGACTGGTTAAACAGAGGTCGTATCTCACGCTGACGCAATCCCTTGTATAACTTCTGCCTGTCCGGAGAAAGAGTCATGTACAGCTCCTTTGAGATCTTGTCTTTGTCATCGTGCCGGTTAACGTATGTATCCCAGCGATACCAGTTCATCGGTACTGACCGCTCATCCTTCAACACCGCTTCACCTCGTTTGCGGGCATCGTTGAAGGTAGTGTATAAAGACGTTGAATAACCGCCCGAGTCAGAGTGTAACGCGATTATAAGTGAGTTGAACGGACTGAGTTGAGTACCCTTTGGATAGATACGAGGTCGTTCCTTGCCGGATACATTGAGCCAGTGTCCGTCGGCCGACGCTCCTTTGAGGGCATTGACCAACAATTCTACCTGTCTGGCTCCGGCTGCTTGTTCCTGTGGTGATTTCTCTTTCATATATTATGTTTTATGAGTAATAGTTATTTCAGCGTCATGCCTCTGTCTCGTGTGACAGTAGTGTCCATATCAATATTCCGGGTATTATTCAGCTCTGTCTCGCGCATACTGTCATGTTTTGCAAGAATCGCATTGGCAAGTGTGTTGAGAGGCAATGCGCCTGTGGTTACGGCTTCGGCAGCATTATAAGAAATTGAGACAGAACATGGAATCCCGTCAATGGTAGCAACCATTACGTTACCTTTCAGCACTGGATTTACTATTCTCGGATTCAGTTCTTCATCGGCATACTGACGGTATTGTCTTCGGGGTGTTTCGGTATTTCTTTCTATGGCCTCGTGACCAACCTTATTGAACAGGTTAGCACCTCCCATACCTATCAGTACCATCTTCAGAAGCGGATTACTGACAAACATACCCATCAATATCGAGGCGATAGGAATCATATCTTTCTTCAGTCCGATAGATTGTGTCTTGCCTGTCAACAGTCCAACAAGCATATCCGGAAGCATTGCGATTACGTATGGAAGATTTCTACCGACATCACTTATGCCGTCCAGTCCGAATGATTGCAGTAATCCGGACCAACCGTCCTGATTGGTTTCTTCGCTTTGAGATGCTGAATCTGATTGTGAATGATTATTGACCTGGTTTTCCGATTTATCCTGTTGTTCAGAGGAATTATTCTTAGATATATTTATTTCCGATACTGCTTGTACCGTACCTGAAGTATCGCTTTTTTGTTTCTTTTTTTCTTGCTTCTGCAGCTCAAGAAAGTCGAGATATTCCTGCTCATGGCCGGGAGCTATTACCAATGGTACATCCGGATTTCTCGCGGATGTGGCATTTTGTGTTGTCGGAAGAAATTTCTGGAAAGGAGTGGCCATTTGAAAAGGGAACCGGGCATTACTCTCCTGATTGTTGGCTTGGGAGAATAATCCGAAAGCATTGGTTTCCCAAAACGGTTTCTCTGTAAACAGGTTCATCTTCTTTGACAGGCTCTTATTGACGTTCTGGAGATAATCATTATCATACTCCTTAATCGTCATTGTATTCCTGCGGAAATCTGCGAACCTGTTACCATTTCCGCCAAATATAGCCTGACTTAGGACTTCATCGACTGTAAGGCCCTTCGGAGATTTCTTATCCAACACTGATTCAAGCCCGGCAAATACAACCTCAGTACCTGCCACTCTTGCCAGCGAAGCCCATGAATAGACACCTCCCATTGCTATAGCATCGGAGGCAACCGTGACTCCTTTGGCTGTATATCTCTCTACCGAGGAAGGGTTATATGCTGCCTCTCCACGTTCAGCTATCTCTGCCTCAAGGGGTGACTTTTGTACTTCATATGCCATGCCGAACAGACTCCCGGACACGCCCTTGCGAAGAATATATTCGAAGGAAGACTTGGGCATCTGTTCCGTTACCATGCGATTAACCATCATCTGCTCCAGACGGTGGTCGATATATGCGAGAGCAAGGTCAGCGCCGAGCTTTTGCGAGAGCTGATCATATCGTTCCCGGCCAATCTCTCCGATTACGGCAGTTCGCCAGTCACAGGCGAGGCGCTGCATATCTTTCTGAATATCCTTATTCCCGGCAATGTTATTCTTGCATGAATCAACATAATCCTCCGCTTTCTTGGAACATTCTTTCCCTGTAGCTCGGAGATACAGAAGCGTATCATCCGGCTGATTATTAACAGCATTGGCGAATGACCGCATGAATCCTGCGAAACTGCGGCTGTAATCGGCTATCTCCTTGGCTTGTGCGGAGTTCAAAGCATCCTTCTCCTGTTTCATTACCGGAAGGATATGACAGTTGAAATACCGCGTCAGGCAGTATTCTATCTCTGTGAATCGTTGTGCGTCCTTTGGTTGTGCCATTATGATACCGTTATCTGTTTCAATAGTTGTTCCTTCGCCTGTTCTATGGCATTGTGATATATCTCCATCTGCTTGGGAAAATATTCCTGAAGCATCGCTTCCTTATCTGCACGATCAAGAATGAATTGAATTGCAGTCTGTGTCTCTATTTCAACAGCAGGTTCTCCGTTCTCCGAGTTATTGAACCATGCTTTTGCCCACCACCGGAGTCCGGCCCTGTCAGGATAGACTGTAAGTAACCTGGGTATGTCGAAACTCTGTATCTCAATGTCGAAATCTTCAAGAGGATCTATTATTCCTGCTGATGCGATGGCCCGGTCATAACTTTTTTTTTACTTACGGCATCCATTGTCGAAAGGAATATGCTATGGCGAAGAGCAAGGTAGTTCAGGAAGTCTGCTATCAGAAGATCCTGTACTTTCGCAGCCAACGGCAAGGAACTTTCCGCCACTCCAAGAGGATTTGCCATAGAAGGAATTGTCTCGAAGAAACAGTTACGAACCGATGCAAGCGAGAATATGTTGCGGAGAGATTGTTCAGTATGATCAGGCACCCGGTATATACCCTTGGCTACTTCCGTAAGATAGTCAGTATAGAAGCGTGACATCAGTTCATCTATCTCTTCCCGGTCATCATCATATCCGGTAGGTATATCCATTTCAAGTGTGTCGAACTCAGGGATGCCGTTTCCTCCGTTAGTAGCCTCGGACATCCTCATATTGCCGAACAACATGGTCAGGAAGTCAATAGGATTGACTTCGTTGCCGTCATATTTCACTTCAATATGGAGGGACCTTCCACTGATGGCGACGATGCTTCCGGCCTTTACACGCTTACCGAAATTCACAAGTGCATTGTGGATATGTCCGTATGTCACCTCGTAAGAGCCATACTTTGTGGTCTGGTAAAGCCCATATTCCTTGTTTGACCCAATGGCGGTTACAATTCCGTCTGCAACTGCACGGAGAACATATCTCTCTGCTGCAAGGTCAATGCCGTGATTAAAGGTGCCGTCCTCCTGTTGTCCGTAGGCTTTCGTCAGTTTCACTTCCTCATTCTTGCCGGTGAAGGGCATTGAGTATCCGCTCTCCGACATTAGGTTCATTTCCTGAGTGTATTCCATTATGATGTGATGGTTATATATTTTTCTCTCAATTCTTTCATCTTCTAATACCTCCTGATTGCTGTTCGGGAGCAACCTGTGCCGCAACCGGGGTTTGTGCAAGCCGGGAGTTGTTACCGATAAGCATCATGGCAAGCAATACGCCTCCGATTTTTCCAAGAAATCCTGTACGGCCGAATATCATCAATCCTGCTGCGAGAAGTCCTGCGATACTCAGCCCCGATACATTCCCCTTGAAAATATTGGAGAAAAAGTTGCTGAACATATTGCCACCTTGACCACCTGTCATATTCTGCATGAAATCAGAAATACCGCCGAGCATACTTGTAGATTGCTTGGCTCCTTCCGCAACATTACTGATTGCCTCGCCCGTGCCACGCACAAGCTCACCGGTCTTGTTCACTACATTTGAGGTAGTATCAACCACGGCATCAACATTATCCGAGCCGATGGCGACATCGGCTACCGTGCGTACCACGGGCTTGTCATTTACAAGAGCCTGCCAGCCCACATAGCCGACACCGGCACCGATAGTTGCACTCTTGACTGCGCTCCCTGCTGTACTCAATGTCTTTGCCGGACTTATCACAGATCGTCCGACGCTTCTTGTTGCCGGATTATCCACTACTTTGCGGCCTATCCGCAATATCGTTGACCATTTGCTCATATTCCTTCTGTTATTATTGTTTGTTTGATTGTGTTTGATTTACTGGATGTAGTTTGCTATCGATTCCAAAATCATATTCTATGAAGTTATCTTTGAATCTCAGGCTGTCGATCAACTGCCATTTCCAAGGATAATCAGGCAAGATTATTCCTCCGTGACCTTTGCCGGGTGTTATGCGACCGTTACTCCGCCATCTGCTGAAGGCTTCATCGGTTATCTTCGATTTATTTACGTCATAGCTCTTTGCGCGGCAATCGATCTCCCTCCAGACATCGGACAATGATGTGTATTTCACGGCAAGTGTAAGATGCACTATAAGTTTATTCATCATTTTCAGCTTTGGGCGTATACCGAACACAATTTCTATGCGCTCTTTTTCGGTCATCTTGATTTCGGACAGACAGACTTGCCGGATGTCATTTACGATATCCACTCCACGGAGTATCAGTTCACGGTAAAGCGCATTACGTCTTGGAGTGAGTGCTACAGCAACAGCATTTCCGGGACTGGCGGACATTTGTCTTGTCAGGCATCCCATGATCTCTGTCAG
>CAMWRK010000181.1 GCA_947176655.1 uncultured Prevotellaceae bacterium
ATAGTAGGTCTGCCAAACATGCCCGAGATGCTGGCTCAGGAAAGTCATGTCACCTGCTATGATTTGTGTTGTCCCAATTGCTACCATGACTATAATGTCAGCAGGCATCTGGATCTGCATATCGGCGGAACAGCTTCATGCGTCTCCTGTCGCCGTGCCTATGATATGAACAATTTGGGTATCGTTTCCCGTGGCAATGGAGGTCGGTCGCTGTTTCGTTACTATATCAGTTACAGCCACCCGACACAGACGCTTACAATAAATAATAATTGACCGTACACGGACAGTTTTCCTGTCATTTTCTTGTGTGTATCGTTTTTTTGTCATACCTTTGCACCCGCTAATGCATAGGCTTTGGCAAATCAGGTTGACTCGCTAGCTCAGTTGGTAGAGCACTTCACTTTTAATGAAGGGGTCTCGGGTTCGAACCCCGAGCGGGTTACTGGCAAACGCTTGGAGAAATTTTAAGATGTTTCTCCAAGCGTTTTACTTTTCGCCTTCCGTGTTTGGCTCTTGTTTCTTTTGTGGATAGTTTTCCGCTCTCTATAGCGGGATATTATTTACATGTTTCTTACATTCCGCGTTCCGCCCAGTCTCCACGGTCAAGGTTACGGTAGCCTATTGCTTCGGCTATGTGGTTGCTCTGTATGTCTGCGGCTCCGTCAAGGTCGGCTATGGTACGGGCTACCTTGAGAATTCGGCTGTATGCGCGTGCAGATAGTTTCAGACGCTCCATGGCGGTGCGTATCAGTTCGCGGCTTTCATGGTCTAATGCACAATATTGGTGCAGATGTTTTTCGGACATCTGGGCGTTGCAGTGAATGCCGGGAACGGATGCGAAGCGGCGCGCCTGTATGTCGCGGGCATATACCACACGTTCGCGTATGACGGAGCTCGGTTCTCCGGGTGCGGCCTTGCTGATTTCTTCAAAAGTCAGGGGGAGAATTTCGCATTGGATGTCTATACGATCCATCAGTGGACCGCTGATTTTGTTGAGGTAGCGGGCTATCTGTCCGGGGGTGCACACGCATGGCTTGTCTGGGTGGTTGTAGTATCCGCATGGGCATGGATTCATGGATGCCACGAACATGAAACTGCACGGATAGTCCACGCTTCCCTGTATACGGCTTACAGTGATGTGTCTGTCTTCAAGTGGCTGGCGCAGGACCTCCAGTGCCTGGCGTTGGAATTCCGGCAGCTCGTCGGCAAAAAGCACACCGTTGTGTGCCAATGATATTTCTCCGGGCTGCGGGTTAGTGCCTCCGCCCACAAGTGCCGTCTGACTTATGGTGTGGTGCGGACTGCGGAATGGGCGTGTGGCAATCAGCGAGCAGTGTCGCACTCCGTCAACTCCCACCGGCGGAACCTGCAGTTTGCCTGCCACACTGTGTATCTGCGTGGTCTCCAGACTTTCCTGCAATGTCAGGGGCGGCAGGATGCCTGGCAGACGTTTGGCCATCATGCTCTTGCCGCTGCCCGGAGGGCCAATCATTATAAGATTGTGGCCTCCGGCTGCGGCTACCTCTATGGCACGTTTCACACTCTCCTGACCCTTGACGTCGGCAAAATCCAGTTCAAAGTCCGACTGTCTGTCATAGAAGTCGCGTCGTGTGTCTATCTGTGTCGGTTCAAGTGAGTGGGTGCCGTTCAGGAAGCCCACAAGTTCGGACAGGTGGCTGATGCCGTAGACATTCAGTCTGTCCACCACGGCAGCCTCCTGGATGTTCTGTATCGGAACGAACAGGGATTCGTAGCCCATGGCGCGCGCCTTGATGGCTATTGGCAGGGCACCGCAGATGGGTTGTAGAGAGCCGTCCAGACTGAGTTCGCCCACCATCATGATTTTTTCCAGACAGGACGTATCTATCTTTCCTGCTGTCGCCAGTATGCCAATGGCTATGGGCAGGTCGAATCCGCTCCCTACCTTGCGTATGTTGGCCGGAGCCAGATTGACGGTAATTTGTTTGCATGGAAATGGGAAGCCGCTGTTTTCCAACGCAGCCGTTATGCGTTCGTGGCTTTCCTTGACGGCACTGTCCGGCAATCCTACGAGTACGAAGCGAATGCCGCGGGAACTGTTTACCTCTATTGTTACCTGTTGGGCATCCAGCCCCTGCACTGATGCACTGTATACTTTGGCCAGCATGGATAGTAGGAATTTGGACGGTCAGCGTGTGTTCCCGTGGGGATTCATTTTAACAGTTCGCCGATGTGTTCGTCATAGTCAAGGCTGTCGTCTACAAAGAACCTCAGTTCCGGAATGATGCGTAGCTGCATGCGTACCCTGTTGCCCAGTTCATATCGGACAGACTTTACGTTGGCATTTATGTTGCCTACGATTTCCTCTGCTCTGCTGCTGGGAAAAACGCTCAGGTAGGCGCGGCACACACTCATGTCTGGGCTGATGCGGCAGGCACTTACGCTAACCAGCACTCCGCGCATGCCGGCAGTCTGCTTCTGGAACATGTCACTGAGTTCTTTCTGTATCAGTCTGGCTATTTTCTGTTGTCTTGTTGTTTCCATAGGTTATTGTCGTATTATTTCTTCCTGATAATCGTCAGCCCGTCCCTCAGGGGAAGCATCACCTTCTCCACTCTTTCGTCACGGGCTACCATGTCATTGAATTTTTGCAGGCCGATGGTCTGCAAGTCGCTCTCTCTCGCTTTTTCTGTGATACGTCCGTACCACAGGGTGTTGTCGGCCAGAATGTATCCTCCGGCGCGCAGACGCGGCAGTATCATCTCGTAATATTCAACGTATTCCCTCTTGTCTGCGTCTATGAAAGCCATGTCCCACACCACATCCATCTGCGGTACCAGTTCTTTGGCGTCCCCGATGTGTATGTGTACGAGATGACCGTATGGACTGCCTTCTATCCACGGGCGTGCGAAGTCCTCCATTTCGTCAAACACCTCGAAAGTGTGCAGCTCCGCTCCCGCTTCCAGTCCCTCCGCCATGCTGAGAGCCGAATATCCGCTGAACATTCCAAGTTCCAGAACCATGTGCGGGCGGATCATGTGCACCAGCATCTTCAGCAACCGTCCCTGCAGATGACCGCTTGCCATCTGGCCGTAGGACAATTTAAGTTGTGTGTCGCGCCAGAGCCGGTGCAGATATTCCCCCTCCGGATCTATATGGGATAGTATGTATGAGTCTATGTCGTTCAAAGTGTCTGTCCTTGTGTTCGGATGCTTTATTTCATTTGCTTCAGAGCCTCCACGGCCAAACGGTAGCTGTCCAGCCCGAACCCGCAGATTACTCCGGCACAGGCGCAGCTGATGACACTCTGGTGACGGAACTCCTCGCGTTTGTGCACGTTGCTGATGTGAACTTCTACCACAGGTGTGCTGACACACTTTATAGCATCCGTCAGTGCCCAGCTGTAATGTGTGTATGCCCCGGCGTTAAGTATTATGCCGTCCAGGTTGAACCCCACCTCGTGTATCTTGTTGATAAGTTCCCCCTCTACGTTGCTTTGGTAGTATTCTATACGTATGTCCGGATAGGCATCCCGCAGTGTATGCAGATACTCATCGAAGCCTTTGTCACCGTATATGCCGGGTTCTCTCACTCCGAGCAAGTTCAGATTGGGGCCGTTTATGATTTGTATTCTCATATTATTTATATATATTTGCGCATTCAAAGGTACGGAAAAAAAACTCTGTCTCCAAGTTTTTGCCATCGCTATGCCCCTAAAAACATCGCCTTTATCCTGTTGTGCCACAATAACTCATTTGTCATGACCTCGATAAACAATCTCGGAAGCGTGCCTCCCGGCATCGTCAGCAAATATATCCGGTATCTGCGTCTCGAACGTTCTTTCGGCGACAACACGCTGGATGCCTATTGCCGCGACCTGCAAAAACTGTTCAACTACTATAGCGACAACGGCATAGACTATCGAACGGCTTCTGTCAGAGATTTTGACCTGTTTGCCGGCACACTGCGCGACAGCGGCATCGCTCCTCGCAGTGTTGCACGCATTCTCAGCGGCGTGCGTTCGTTTTACCGTTTTCTGGTTTTGGAGAAAGACATAGAGCAGGATCCTACCGAACTGCTCGAATCTCCAAAGATTGGCCGCCATCTGCCTCAGGTGCTCACCGTCGAGGAGATAGACCGCATACTCTCCGTCATAGACATGAGCAAACCAGAGGGCATACGTGACCATTGCATAATAGAGGTGTTGTACAGTTGCGGTTTGCGCATAAGTGAACTTACGGGGCTGCTTATCTCCAATCTGTTCCTGAACGAAGGTTTTCTGCGCATACACGGCAAGGGCGACAAGGAACGTCTTGTCCCCATCTCTGGTCGTGCGGTGCGAGAACTGCATATCTGGTTGGACGTGCGCAAACATATTGACATACGTCGCGGCTATGAAGACCATGTGTTTGTCTCGCGAACCCGTGGCAAGGCACTGTCCCGCATCTCTCTCTTCGTGTTTATACAGAGGTATGCCGCCCAGGCCGGCATAGAGAAGGAGATTTCACCCCACACATTCCGTCACAGTTTTGCAACGCATCTGCTCCAAGGAGGTGCCAATCTGCGTGCCATACAGGACATGCAATGTCTCATATACACATCTGACGCTGCCGACGATCTTACGAGTGTAGATCTCGGTGGTCGCCG